>NZ_MKGS01000135.1:0-63279 GCF_002836905.1 Pseudomonas sp. 43NM1
GTTGTAACCAAGTCAGCATGGCGTTTGGGCTTGCAGAAGGGGAGGGTGGTGGCGGGCTTGGCGGCTCGCCGTGAAGTCGCGTGTTGCGCGCCGCTGCAACTTGGCGCTGCGGGCGTGGTCGTAGACGATCTCTGGAACAAAGCGCATGGCGTGTTTTTGCATGCTTTCCATCAGCGCAGGGCCGTCAGGGCCGAATGCTGGAATGCCAAGGAGTGAAAGCTTAGCCTCGCTCATAAAAACACCTCATAAGCCTTTGTCACAAAAGACAATGCGTGCTCAAATTGAGCCGCGCGTCCTGCGCCGTGGCTATGCTACATCACGGGGCGCGAAGCATGGCAACGGGCGAACAAACCCGTACAATGCCCGCTTGTAACGGCGCGTGTAGCAAAAAACTGCCACGTGCACTGTTTTGCAACACGGGGGCGCAGTGTTAAAAGTAGTCCCGGATACGCCTGATAACTTTTTTACCTGCCTGGATTGGGCAGTTTTTTTATAGTCATTCAACAGATGGACGCGCCACAGGCGCAGGAAAAGTAGCGTTTTGAAGAAATCCACCGCAGCACCTAAACCAGCCGTCGTGCCGCTCTGGCGCCAGCAATTGCACTACCGACTCAAGGAAGGTGCGTTGATCGCCATCGGCGCCTTGTGCCTGTTCCTGATGATGGCCTTGTTGACCTATGGCAAGGACGATCCGGGCTGGAGCCATAACAGCAAGATCGACGACGTGCAGAATTTCGGCGGTCCGGCCGGTTCCTACAGCGCCGACATCCTGTTCATGATCCTCGGCTACTTCGCCTACATCTTCCCGTTATTGCTGGCGGTCAAGACCTACCAGATCTTCCGTCAACGCCACGAGCCGTGGCAGTGGAGCGGCTGGCTGTTCTCCTGGCGCCTGATCGGTCTGGTGTTTCTGGTGCTGTCGGGCGCGGCTTTGGCGCACATTCATTTTCACGCCGCGACCGGTTTGCCGGCCGGCGCGGGCGGGGCGTTGGGCGAAAGCCTTGGCGATCTGGCGCGCAATGCCCTGAACATTCAGGGCAGCACGCTGCTGTTCATTGCCCTGTTTCTGTTCGGCCTGACGGTGTTCACCGACCTGTCGTGGTTCAAGGTCATGGACCTCACCGGCAAGATCACCCTCGACCTCTTCGAACTGTTCCAGGGCGCCGCCAACCGCTGGTGGGCCGCGCGCACAGAGCGCAAGCAACTGGTCGCGCAATTGCGCGAAGTCGATGATCGAGTGCACGACGTGGTCGCGCCAACCGTCACCGACAAACGCGAACAAGCCAAGGTCAAGGAACGCCTGATCGAGCGCGAGCAAGCGCTGAGCAAGCACATGTCGGACCGCGAAAAGCAGGTGCCGCCAGTGATTGCCCCGGCCCCGGTCAAACCGGCCGCGCCGAGCAAGCGCGTCGAGAAAGAAAAACAGGCGCCGTTGTTCGTCGACAGCGCCGTCGAAGGCACCTTGCCGCCGATCTCGATTCTCGACCCGGCAGAAAAGAAACAACTCAATTACTCGCCCGAATCCCTGGCTGCGGTTGGCCACTTGCTGGAAATCAAGCTCAAGGAATTCGGCGTCGAAGTCACCGTGGACTCGATTCATCCTGGCCCGGTCATTACCCGTTACGAAATTCAACCCGCGGCCGGGGTCAAGGTCAGCCGCATCTCCAACCTGGCCAAAGACTTGGCGCGTTCGCTGGCCGTGACCAGTGTGCGGGTGGTTGAAGTGATTCCGGGCAAGACCACCGTCGGTATCGAGATTCCCAACGAAGACCGGCAGATCGTGCGTTTCTCCGAAGTGCTGTCGTCGCCCGAGTACGACAACTTCAAATCGCCAGTCACGCTGGCGCTGGGTCATGACATCGGCGGCAAACCGGTGATCACCGACCTGGCAAAGATGCCGCACTTGCTGGTGGCCGGTACGACCGGTTCCGGTAAGTCGGTGGGCGTGAACGCGATGATCCTGTCGATCCTGTTCAAGTCTGGCCCGGAAGACGCCAAGCTGATCATGATCGACCCGAAAATGCTTGAGCTGTCGATCTACGAAGGCATTCCGCACTTGCTCTGCCCGGTAGTCACCGACATGAAGGACGCGGCCAACGCCCTGCGCTGGAGCGTGGCGGAGATGGAACGTCGCTACAAACTGATGGCGAAGATGGGCGTGCGTAACCTGTCCGGCTTCAACCAGAAGGTCAAGGACGCCGAGGACGCCGGCACGCCGCTGTCCGATCCGCTGTACAAGCGCGAAAGCATTCACGACGAAGCGCCATTGCTGCACAAGTTGCCGACCATCGTTGTGGTGGTCGACGAATTTGCCGACATGATGATGATCGTCGGTAAAAAGGTTGAAGAACTGATCGCACGTATCGCGCAGAAGGCGCGTGCGGCCGGTATTCACTTGATCCTCGCGACCCAGCGTCCGTCGGTTGACGTGATCACCGGTCTGATCAAGGCCAACATCCCGACGCGCATGGCGTTCCAGGTGTCGAGCAAGATCGATTCGCGGACCATCATCGACCAGGGCGGCGCCGAACAATTGCTTGGCCACGGTGACATGCTCTACATGCCGCCGGGCACCAGCCTGCCGATTCGTGTGCACGGCGCGTTCGTTTCCGATGACGAAGTTCACCGCGTGGTGGAAGCGTGGAAACTGCGCGGCGCTCCGGAATACAACGACGAGATTCTCGCTGGCGTCGAAGAGCCGGGCAGTGGTTTTGAGGGTGGCAGCAGTGGCGATGACGACAGCGAATCCGACGCGTTGTACGACGAAGCCGTGCAGTTCGTGCTGGAAAGCCGTCGCGCTTCCATTTCGGCAGTTCAGCGCAAACTGAAAATCGGCTACAACCGCGCCGCGCGCATGATCGAAGCCATGGAAATGGCCGGGGTCGTGACGTCCATGAACACCAACGGTTCGCGTGAAGTCCTGGCCCCGGGCCCGGTGCGCGACTGATTTGATTGAAACACTGCGCTGGCGCAATGACGCGTCGGCGCACTCCCCACGAATGTTCAAGAGGACTCCCATGCGTCTTATCCGCATGCTGTTGCTGCCAGTTCTGGCGTTGACCACACTCTCGGCCCACGCCGATGACAAGGACGTGGCGCGCCTGACCCAATTGCTCGAAACCTCCAAGACCCTGACCGCGCGCTTCTCGCAACTGACGCTGGACGGCGGCGGGACGCAGTTGCAGGAAACCACCGGTGAAATGTCGCTGCAGCGTCCGGGCCTGTTTTACTGGCACACCGACGCCCCGGCCGAAACCACCGTGGTCTCCGACGGCAAGAAAGTCACCCTGTGGGACCCGGACCTGGAACAGGTGACCATCAAGACCCTCGACCTGCGCCTGAGCCAGACCCCGGCGTTGCTGCTGTCCGGTGACGTATCGAAGATCAATCAGAGTTTCGACATCAGCGCCAAGGAAGCCGGCGGCGTGATCGATTTCACGCTGAAGCCGAAGACCAAGGACACCCTGTTCGACAGCCTGCGTTTGTCGTTCCGTAATGGCCTGGTCAATGACATGCAATTGATCGACAACGTCGGTCAGCGCACCAACATTCTGTTCACCGGCGTAAAAGCCAACGAATCGATTCCGGCGTCCAAGTTCAAGTTCGACATCCCGAAAGGCGCGGACGTGATTCAAGAATAAACCGCTGACTGTGCTCGGCGCTTGTTTGGCGAGCGTGCCGTTGTGGCGAGGGGGCTTGCCCCCGTTGGGTTGCGAAGCGACCCCAGACCCAGCAGCCACGATTTGCCAGCAGGTAATGGTTTGACGACTGCTGCGCAGCCGAACGGGGGCAAGCCCCCTCGCCACAGGGTATTCGGCAGAATTAAGAGTCAGGTAATAAAGCGAGGTTTCAACCGTACGTGATGGACCTGTTTCGCAGTGCCCCGATAGCTCAGCCCTTGGCCGCTCGTTTGCGTGCTACCAATCTGGATGAGTACGTCGGTCAGGAACATCTGCTCGCTCGCGGCAAGCCTTTGCGTGAAGCGCTGGAGCAGGGTGCCTTGCATTCGATGATCTTCTGGGGACCGCCGGGCGTGGGCAAAACCACCTTGGCGCGGTTGCTCGCAGAAGTTTCCGATGCGCACTTCGAAACGGTTTCAGCGGTATTGGCCGGCGTGAAAGAAATCCGCCAAGCAGTGGAAATCGCCAAGCAGCAGGCCGGGCAGTACGGCAAACGCACCATCCTGTTCGTCGACGAAGTGCACCGTTTCAACAAGTCGCAGCAGGATGCGTTCCTGCCTTACGTTGAAGACGGCACGCTGATTTTCATCGGCGCAACCACCGAAAACCCTTCCTTCGAACTCAATAACGCTTTGCTCTCGCGGGCGCGCGTCTATGTGCTCAAAAGCCTCGACGAAGCGGCGCTGCGCAAATTGGTGCACCGCGCACTGACTGAAGAGCGCGGCCTCGGCAAACGGCAACTGACCCTCAGCGATGAAGGCTTCCAGATGTTGCTGACCGCCGCCGATGGCGATGGCCGGCGCCTGCTCAACCTGCTGGAAAACGCCTCGGACCTCGCCGAAGACAACAGCGAAATCGGCATCGACCTGCTGCAAAGTCTGCTCGGCGACACCCGTCGGCGTTTCGACAAGGGCGGCGAAGCGTTCTACGACCAGATTTCCGCGCTGCACAAATCGGTGCGCGGCTCCAATCCCGACGGCGCGCTGTACTGGTTCGCGCGCATGATCGACGGCGGTTGCGATCCGCTGTACCTGGCGCGGCGCGTGGTGCGCATGGCCAGCGAAGACATCGGCAACGCCGACCCGCGCGCTCTGAGCCTGTGCCTCGCGGCGTGGGAAGTGCAGGAGCGCCTCGGCAGCCCCGAAGGTGAATTGGCCGTGGCCCAAGCCATTACTTATCTGGCCTGTGCGCCGAAAAGCAACGCGGTGTACATGGGGTTCAAAGCGGCGATGCGCAGCGCCACCGAACACGGTTCGCTGGAAGTGCCGCTGCACCTGCGCAACGCCCCGACCAAACTGATGAAACAACTCGGTTACGGCGACGAATACCGTTACGCCCACGATGAGCCGGATGCCTACGCCGCGGGCGAAGACTACTTCCCGGAAGAACTCAAGCCACAGCCGTTCTATCAGCCGGTGCCGCGAGGCCTGGAGTTGAAGATCGGCGAGAAACTCAACCACCTCGCCCAACTGGATCGTCTGAGCCCTCGCCAGCGGAGAAAATAAGTGATTCGAACAATTCTTGCGGTGTCGGTGGCCGGTATCGCTGGTACATTACTGCGTTTCGCAGCCAGCACTTGGGTCAGCGCAAACTGGCCAAAGCATTTTTACCTGGCAACGCTGGCCGTCAATCTTGTGGGCTGCCTGATCATCGGTGTGCTGTACGGCTTGTTTCTGACACGCCCGGAAGTCCCGATCGAAATTCGTGCCGGCCTGATCGTCGGTTTTGTAGGCGGTCTGACGACCTTTTCATCCTTTTCACTGGATACGCTGCGCCTGCTGGAAAGCGGGCAGGCACCGATAGCCTTCGGTTATCTGGCCATCAGCGTGTTCGGCGGGCTGCTCGCCACTTGGGCTGGCCTGTCCTTGACCAAACTTTGATAAACGAGAGACCGACATGCTCGATTCCAAACTGTTACGTAGCAACCTTCAGGACGTAGCGGACCGCCTGGCATCCCGTGGCTTTGTACTGGATGTTGCGCGCATCGAAGCGCTGGAAGAACAGCGCAAGACCGTCCAGACCCGCACCGAAGCACTGCAGGCTGAACGTAATGCGCGCTCCAAATCCATCGGTCAGGCCAAGCAGCGCGGCGAAGACATCGCACCGTTGATGGCTGACGTCGAGCGCATGGCGAACGAATTGAGTGCCGGCAAAGTTGAACTGGACCAGATCCAGACCGACCTCGACTCGATCCTCTACGGCATTCCGAACCTGCCGCACGAATCCGTGCCGGTCGGCGCCGATGAAGACGGCAACGTCGAAGTGCGCCGTTGGGGCACGCCGACCGCGTTCGATTTCCCGGTTCAGGACCACGTCGCGCTCGGTGAGAAATTCGGCTGGCTCGACTTCGAAACCGCCGCCAAGCTGTCCGGCGCCCGTTTCGCCCTGCTGCGTGGCCCGATCGCGCGCCTGCATCGCGCCCTCGCGCAATTCATGATCAACCTGCACACCACCGAACATGGCTATGAAGAGGCGTACACGCCTTATCTGGTCCAGGCACCGGCGCTGGTCGGCACCAGCCAATTGCCGAAGTTCGAAGAAGACCTGTTCAAGATCACCCGCGAAGGCGAGGCCGATCTGTACCTGATCCCGACCGCCGAAGTGTCGCTGACCAACATCGTTTCCGGGGAAATCCTCGACTCGAAATTGCTGCCGATCAAATTCGTCGCACACACGCCGTGCTTCCGCAGTGAAGCCGGTGCGTCGGGCCGTGACACTCGCGGGATGATTCGTCAGCACCAGTTCGACAAGGTTGAAATGGTCCAGATCGTCGAGCCGTCGACGTCGATGGAAGCGCTGGAAGGCCTGACCGCCAACGCCGAGAAAGTCCTGCAATTGCTTGAGCTGCCGTATCGCACCCTGGCGCTGTGCACCGGCGACATGGGCTTCAGCGCGGTCAAGACTTACGACCTCGAAGTGTGGATTCCGAGCCAGGACAAGTACCGCGAGATTTCCTCGTGCTCCAACTGCGGCGACTTCCAGGCCCGGCGCATGCAAGCGCGTTTCCGGAACCCGGAAACCGGCAAGCCTGAGCTGGTCCACACCCTCAACGGTTCCGGCCTGGCGGTCGGTCGCACCTTGGTTGCGGTATTGGAAAACTACCAGCAGGCCGACGGATCGATCCGCGTGCCTGAGGTGCTGAAACCGTACATGGGTGGCCTTGAGGTCATCGGCTAAATGGACTATCTGCCGCTGTTTCATAACCTGCGCGGCAGTCGTGTGTTGGTCGTCGGCGGCGGGGAAATTGCCTTGCGCAAGTCCCGCCTGCTGGCCGAAGCCGGTGCGCTGCTGCGGGTAATTGCGCCTGAAATCGAACCGCAATTGCGCGAACTGGTCACCGGCAGCGGCGGCGAGTGCCTGTTGCGCGGCTACGTTGAAAGCGATCTCGACGGTTGCGGGCTGATCATTGCCGCCACCGACGACGAGCCGTTGAACGCGCAAGTCTCCGCCGACGCTCATCGGCGTTGCGTGCCGGTCAATGTGGTCGATGCGCCAGCCTTGTGCAGCGTGATTTTCCCGGCGATTGTCGACCGCTCGCCGCTGATCGTCGCAATCTCCAGCGGCGGCGATGCGCCAGTGCTGGCTCGCCTGATCCGCGCCAAAATCGAAACCTGGATTCCTTCCACTTACGGGCAACTCGCTGGTCTGGCTGCGCGGTTTCGCAGCCAGGTCAAAGGTCTGCTGCCGGATGTGCAGCAGCGCCGGGCGTTTTGGGAAGACGTATTTCAGGGGCCGATTGCCGACCGGCAACTGGCCGGGCAGGGCGGTGAAGCCGAACGTTTGCTGCTGGCGAAAATTGCCGGCGAGCCGCCGAAAAAAACCGGTGAAGTGTATTTGGTCGGTGCCGGCCCGGGCGATCCGGACCTGCTGACGTTCCGTGCCTTGCGCCTGATGCAGCAAGCCGATGTGGTGCTGTACGACCGCTTGGTGGCACCAGCGATTCTCGATTTGTGCCGTCGCGATGCGGAACGGGTCTACGTCGGCAAACGTCGCGCCGAACACGCCGTGCCGCAGGATCAGATCAACCAGCAACTGGTCGACCTGGCCAAGGCTGGCAAACGTGTGGTGCGCTTGAAGGGCGGCGATCCGTTTATCTTCGGCCGTGGCGGCGAAGAAATCGAAGAACTGGCGGCGCACGGCATTCCGTTTCAAGTGGTGCCGGGTATTACCGCAGCGAGTGGTTGCGCGGCGTATGCGGGGATTCCGCTGACGCATCGCGATCACGCGCAGTCGGTACGCTTTGTCACCGGGCATTTGAAGGACGGCTCGACCGATTTGCCGTGGGCCGATCTGGTTTCACCGGCGCAAACCCTGGTGTTTTACATGGGGTTGGTCGGGTTGCCGATCATCTGCGAGCAGTTGATCAAGCACGGTCGCGGCGCGGATACACCGGCGGCGTTGATTCAGCAGGGCACCACGGTTAATCAACGGGTGTTCACCGGCACCTTGGCCGATCTGCCACAAATGGTCGCGGACCACGAAGTGCATGCGCCGACGCTGGTGATCGTTGGGGAAGTGGTGCAACTGCGCGAGAAACTGGCGTGGTTCGAAGGCGCGCAAGCGCAAGTCTGACCTGTGGCGAGGGGGCTTGCCCCCGTTGGGGCGCATAGCGGCCCTGAAGCGGCGAGCGAGTTCTGGCTGAAAAGACCGCGCTCGCTGTTTTGCGACTGCTTCGCAGCCTAACGGGGGCAAGCCCCCTCGCCACGTGCCCACTCTCGGGTTGCAGCGGCGTATCAGGCCTTGCGCCAAACCCCTTTCCCGCTCAACCGCGCCCGATCATGGCTGGCGGTGAAATCCTGCTCCGGCCCTTTCGGCACAACGCCCGTCGGATTGATGGTCTTGTGGCTGCCGTAGTAGTGATGCTTGATGTGCTGGAAATCCACGGTTTCCGCGATCCCCGGCCACTGGTACAACTCGCGCAGCCAGTTCGACAGATTCGGATAATCGGCGATCCGCCGCAGGTTGCACTTGAAGTGCCCGTGATACACCGCGTCAAAACGAATCAGCGTGGTAAACAAGCGAATGTCCGCTTCAGTCAGGTATTCGCCGACCAGATAGCGGTTCTCGCCCAGCAATAACTCCAGACGGTCCAGCTCGGCAAACACCTCATCAAACGCTTCTTCATAAGCGTTCTGCGAAGTGGCGAACCCGGCGCGGTACACGCCGTTATTCACCGCCGGATAAATCTGCTCATTCAGCGCGTCAATCTCACTGCGCAGCGGCGCCGGATAGAAGTCCAGATCATTGCCGGTCAAATCATCAAACGCGCTGTTGAACATGCGGATGATTTCCGCCGATTCATTGTTGACGATGCGATTTTGCTGCTTGTCCCACAACACCGGCACCGTCACGCGCCCGGTGTAGTTAGCGGTGTCGGCGGTGTAGCGCTGGTGCATGAAGTCGAAGTGATCGAGTTTGTCGCCGGTCGAACCGAGGTGCTGGTCGAAGGTCCAGCCGTTTTCCAGCATCAACCAACTGACCACCGACACATCGATCAGGCCTTCGAGGCCTTTGAGTTTGCGCAGGATCAACGTGCGGTGCGCCCACGGGCAGGCGAGGGAAACATAGAGGTGATAGCGCCCGGCTTCGGCCGCGAAACCGCCGACACCGGTCGGGCCTGGTTGACCGTCAGCGGTCAGCCAATTGCGCCGCTGCGCCTGTTCGCGCTGGAATGCGCCGTCCTTGCTGCTTTCGTACCACTGGTCGTGCCACTGGCCTTCGACTAATAAACCCATGATCAAGACTCCTCAACATATAAGCGTTGGAGAGGAGTCTATGCCGATGAGTTCGAACAAAAAGCGCAAAGCTTGGGCAGATATGATCGGTTAAATCGATCTGTCCCGCGCCGCCCAGTATTGTTCAGCGGTAGCGAAGGCTTGCTCGCGCGTCTGGCCGAGGCCGCGCAGGGCCAGAGCCATGGTCGCAATCAGGGCCATTTGCGGGTAGCTGTCGATCACGTCGCCGCGCCACACGGCTTTCAAATGCTCGGGATCGAGCGATGCCGGTTTGACGTGGCGCTGCGCCGATAATTGCGGCCATTCCTCATCCCAACTGACACCGCCGGTAGTGCCGTACAAATGGCTGTCGGCGTCCGGGTTGATCTCGATTTCGCCGCCATCGCCCTTGACCACAATTGCCGTGTCGCCCAGCAGACCGCTGGCATCGCGATGCACGGCCTGGTAGCCCGGATGGAAGATGCTTTGCAGACCGCAGCGCGCGCCCAGCGGATTGAGAATCCGCGCCAGCGAATGAATCGGCGAACGCAGGCCCAAGGTGTTGCGCAGGTCGATCATGCGCTGCAATTGCGGCGCCCAATCGACTAACGGCATGAACGCCAAGCCGCCATTATCGAGCGCATCGCCCACCTGTTGCCAATTGCGACACAACGGGATGTTCAACGTGTCCAGCAGTTGCTCGCTGTACAGCCGACCCGCCGTGTGCGCGCCGCCGCCGTGCATGAAAATCCGCACGCCATTCTGCGTCAGGCACTTGGCCGCGAGCAGGTACCACGGCAAGTGACGCTTCTTCCCAGCGTACGTCGGCCAATCCAGATCGACATGCAGCGCCGGCGCTTGCAGGCGTTCGCGCAGGGCTTCGGTGAAACCGGCCATCTCCTCGGCGCTTTCTTCCTTGTGCCGCAACAGCATCAGGAACGCGCCGAGCTGGGTGTCTTCGACCTGATCATCGAGCACGAAACCCATGGCTTGCCGGGCTTCTTCGCGCGTCAGGTCGCGGGCGCCGCGTTTGCCTTTGCCAAGGATTCGCACAAATTGGGCGAACGGATGTTCGGCCGGCGTTTCGAGGGTCAGTGCGGGGTAATCGGTCATAAGCAATTCGTCGGTTTGGGCAGGCCCGCCAGTTTCGCGGCGAGTTTGGCAGGGGTGCCTTTGAACAGTCGATTGAGGTGCAGGCTGTTGCCTTTTTCCGCGCCGAGCTTCAACGCGGTGTATTTGATCAGCGGACGGGTGGCCGGCGACAGCTGGAATTCGGCGTAGAAACTGCGCAGCAATTCGAGGATTTCCCAGTGTTCCGGGCTCAACTCGATGTCTTCGGCAGCGGCCAGAGCGCTGGCGACGTCGGCGGACCAGTCGCTGAGTTCCACGAGGAAACCGTCCTTGTCGAGTTCGATGGCGCGCGCGCCGACGGTCAGGGATTTCATAGCCAACTGTTGACCTTGTCGTAGGCAATCGACAGCTCGACGAAGGCCGGATAGTCGATCGCTTGCGCCCAATCCGGCACCGGCAGTGCGCGGGCCTGAGCGTCTTCGGCGAGTACCAAAAGCTTCACGCCACGGCTGCTCAGCGCCTGGAACGGCGCGGTGCCGGGTTGCAACGCATACGCCGCGTCGCCGCACAGCAGCAAGGCATCATTGGCGCCGATCACGCGCAGGCAACTGTTGAGGCGATCGTCGCCAAACGGGGAATGAGACAACACATGCAAAGTCGACATTAGAGGGTGATCACCTGGTCGTAACGGTCGATAAGGGCGGTGATTTGTTCGGCGCTCAGCACTTGAGCTTCCTGCAGCGCCAAGGCGTTCGGGTCCAGACCGCGTTCGGTGGCGCTGTCGGCGCAGGCGAACAGGTCTTCGACGCCAAACATCGGCAAGGCTTGCAGATTGGCGCTGAGGTCTTTTTGTTGCAGGGCCTTGGCGTCCTGTTGCGCGGCGAGCTGAAACACCCCGTCATCCAGAAACAGCAGGCCGATCGGCAGGTCGAACGCGCCGCCGGCCAGCACGATGTCCAGCGCTTCGCGGGCACTCGGGCCGGACCACGGCGCCTGACGGCTGATGACTAACAAGGATTTGGGCATGTCACGCGCCTCCGAAACAGATCAAACGGTCGGCATCCTGCACCGCGTCATGCAACTGGCCGAGGCCGGACAATTCCCACGGCGCGTCGACAGCCACGGCTTCGCGCTGATAGCGCTTGGCCTCTTCTGCGTTCAACACGCCACGGCGCAGAGCGGCGGCGATGCACACGACACCGTCGAGTTGATGTTCGGTGACGAAGGCGCGCCATTGTTTGGGCAGGTCTTGTTCGTCCTGCGGCGTGACCACGCTGGCGGCGGCGTTATATACGCCATCCTGATAAAAAAACAGCCGGACAATCTCATGCCCGCCGGCCAGCGCAGCCTGGGCGAACAGCAGGGCTCGGCGCGAGGAGGGCGCATGGGCGGCGGAAAACAGCGCGATGGCGAACTTCATGGCGGACTCGATCAGCAAAACTGCGGGCAATGATAAAGCTTTATCGTGGATGCGGCGAAGGGGGATTAGTCAGAGACCGAGGCGCGGCTTTCGCGAGCAGGCTCATTCCTACGGGGATCTGATCTGGGCGCAAATAGTCTGCTGGACGACATCCCATGTGGGAGTGAGCCTGCTCGCGATGACGGACTGCCAGCAAACACGGTCAGCGCGGCATATACCCCAACTGCCAACGCCGCGGAATCTTCAGCGACACCAGCCCGATCACCCCGGCCAGCAGCCCGCTGACAAACAATGCTTTCAGGCCCATTTGCTGTTCCAGCAGCGCGCCAATCACCGCGCCGGCAAACATGCCGGTCCAGGGAATCAACTGCACCCGCCAGCCATTACGCCGCTCGCCGAGCATCCAGCGGCCCAATCCACGACCAAATCGCGACAGCGCGCCCGTGACATACGTCAGGCCTACCGGCAGCCCATTCACTTCTTCCACCGCCGCATTGAGCATGCCCATGGCGATAATCGCCGCCAGCAGCGCCGGCAATTGTTGCTCGGATGGCCACGCCGCCGCGCCGCAGAGCAACGTGGCGATGCACAACAGCAATGGCAGCGCCCGTCGCCCGCCGAGGCGGTTGACGACGATGCCCAGCGCATTGCCGAGGATAAACGTGGTCACCAGAATCAGCAGGCGCGTGGTCAGACCGAGGTCGCCCTCGCTGATCGCTACGGCGAGGCGCGTGGTGTTGCCGCTCATGAAGGAGACGAAATCGCCGCTGGCCATGAAACCGATGGCGTCGGTCATGCCGGCGAGCACCGAGAGCGCCGCCACCAGCGACATGCCAATGCGCCCGCGCCATTTTTGCCGGTGCAGATGGCCGGGGCTGGCGCGGTGAGTGGAGGCGGATGGCAGCATCGGCGTCGGTCGTCCTCAGGCAGCGAGCGTTTTGATTACGGGGTCAGGCGATACAAGTCGCAGTATTCCAGCCAGTCCATGCCGGCCATTTCCGCCACTTCCCGGTGCACTTCCATGCGCTGCGCCTGATAGTCCTCAGGCGTGGCAGAGGTCAGTTGCAACGTCAGTTCCCAAGCGAACAAGCCTTGGCGCTCCGCTTCGGCCTCAAAGGCTTCGTGCAAACGTTCGTCGCGGTACTGCGCCGCCGTTTCACCCTTGGCCTGCGCCAACAACGGATTAAGGTTGTCGAGTTCGTGGCGCAATTCGGGGCGCTCATCGAGAAACTTGTTCAGTGCCTGTTCGTGTTGCTGTTCGGTGGCTGCCATGGTCGCTCCTTGCCGGTCAGGTTACGCAGACTGTTTCTTGGCTTTGGCCGCTGCGGCCAGGCATTCAAGGGCGAATTGCTCCGGATAGGTCATCTGGATCGGCGTGGTTTCGCCCTTCACGGTTCTTTCGCCGTCGAGAATGTAGCGAATGCGCTTGTCGGTAACACCGATTCGCTTGGCGATCCAGGACGGCGTCTGGCCGATCTGGCTGATCAGTTTGTCCGCGTATTCGGCGGTCGGTTTGTAGAATTCGGCGTTGGGGGTCATAGCGTCTCCAAAATAAAGCGCCGGGCAAAAGCCTGATGCGCTGTTTAATGCGCGACAGGGTGCGCGAATCGTCACGCGGTGTCTCGCTATAAATGCAGTAAAGCAGAACGATACGCCGCGCCACGGTGATACAGTCCGCTTTTTCCCGATGAGCGAACACAATGCGAATTCTGATGGTGGCGCTGGCCGCAAGCATGCTGGCCGGATGCGCCGGGTCGTTGATGGACGACTCCCGCACCAAGGCCCCGACCCAAACCCTGACCTCGGACAAACCGGAAAAAGTCGTCGCCCAATGCGTGCAATTCGCCTGGCAGGACGAAGCGGTGTTCGGCGTCGATGCCGGGGCTTACCTGCAACCAGGCAAGAAAAGCGGTTCGACGGTGTACACGCGCTCCGCAGAATCGTTTGTCGACCTGACCACCGGTGTGACCGGCACAGAATTGAGCTACTACGCGCAGCGCGATGACTTCGTGGCGAAGCGCCGGTTAGCGGCATTGGCTACGTGTTTGTAAGCATGCAATACCCGTAGGAGCGAGGCTTGCCCGCGAAGGCGATTTAACGTTCAGCGTTGATGTTGGCTGAAAGATAGCTTTCGCGGGCAAGCCTCGCTCCTACAGAGGGGCGGTGTTTCAGAGAGCGTTAATCAAGCGCTTCTGAAAGAAGTGGCGCTTGTGCCCCGGCGGGTAATCGGCAATCTGGCCGATCTCGCTGTAGCCATGCTTGCGGTAAAAGTCCGGCGCCTGAAAGTCGAACGTATCCAGCCAGATCCCCACGCACTCCTTGTCCCGCGCCAACTCCTCGGCCATTTGCATCAGCTTCGAGCCCAAGCCCTGGCCGCGCGCCTGCTCCGGCACGGACAGCAACTCGATAAACAGCCACTGATAAAACACCCGGCCATACAAACCGCCGAGAATCTGCTCGTGCTCGTCGCGCACTAACAGAGCAATCGGTTGCGGGTTGCCCGGCCCGGCCTGCGCGGCGTTGTAGGCGCGCAAAGGGGCGAGGATGGCCTCGCGCTCCGCATCCGTGGGGTGTTGCGACTGCTCGATACGCAATGTCATGGCGATGTCCTTATGGCGGTGAGCCGAAAGACTATCCGGGCTCTGCTGAATGTTCCATCCCTCACGCCAGCGGAACCGCTGCTCGCACGCAGATGTCTAGGCACTTGAGCGTCATTTAAAAAAGAGCGTCACCTAAAAAAGAGCGTCAATTCAGAACGCGGCCATGAGGAGTGCCATGAACATTTTCGAAGCTTTGCGCGAGAGCCACGACCGCCAGCGCGGTTACGCCGATGCACTGATCAAGACCAGCGGCGACACCCCGGAGCGGGCCGAAGCCTATAAACAGCTGAAAGCCGAACTGCAGGCCCACGAAACCGCCGAAGAACGGCATTTCTACATCCCGTTGATGGCCTTCGATAACGGCGTCGACCTGAGCCGTCATGCCATTTCCGAACACCATGAAATGGACGAGATGATGGAAACCCTCGACGAGACCGAGATGTCCAGCCCGGCGTGGCTGGCAACTGCCAAGAAGCTCTCGGAGAAGGTCCATCACCACTTGAAGGAAGAAGAGCAGAAGTTCTTCCAGATGGCCGGCAAACTGCTCGACGACAAGCAGAAAGAAACCCTCGCCAGCCAATATGAAAAGGAATACCAGGCGCAGCTGTCCTGAGGTAACAAACCTCCCGATCGATGCTTCGCGGTGTAATCCTTCGCCCATACGAAACGTACGACTCAGCTCAAACCACTGGTTGTATATCCAGTATTCGCGGTGATTTGCTCGTGCAGGCATCGACCGAAGCGCAAATTGGCTCGGTGGACAAAAAAACCAGCTCCGTTAGTTTGAAGACCTCTCCTCAGGAAGGAGAGATCTCAAATCAATGGAGTGAAAAAGATGAACCAACCACAGATTCAACCGCAAGCCGAACTGCGTCACGGTCGTGTGACATCCCCGTCCAGCCGTGGCGCAGTTGCCATGGAACTGGGCCTGTTGGAGGGCTGGCAAGTCAACGAAATGGAGGGTGGCAAAAACTTCCCTGCGCTGACTGCCGGCCCGTTCCCGGCGCCGTATCAAACCGACAGCGACAGCGTCGCTCCGCCCGCCGACGGCCACATTCTCAGTGGCGGTAAAGTCGATCAGCGTGATTGCGTCAATTTCACCAATGAAGAACTGAGCGAAAGACTCGGTCGTCCGTTCGCCTGGCCGTTGCTCAACGTCACCCCGGGCCAGAACTTCAAAGTCACCTGGAAATACACCGCGCCGCACGTCACCCGTGGTTACAGCTGGTTTATCACCAAGGATGGCTGGGACCCGCAACAGCGCATCAGCCGTGCGCAACTGGAACCGAAAGCGTTCTTTGACGACTTCTACACCCAAGTCCCGTACTACAGCCATTCGGCGGAGATGGTGGCCAAGGTCAATCACGAGGTGAAGTTGCCGAGCAACAAAAAAGGCCCTCACGTAATCGTGCTGATGTGGATCGTCGCCAACACCGGCAACGCCTTCTATCAAGCGTTCGACGTCGATTTCAAGTAATCCGACGCCGCGAAACCATTCGCAAACCCTCCACACGTTCTGAAGGAATAGAACATGTCTGATATCGACTTTACGTTAATGAAATCGCAACTGAGCGACGCCGCTTCGTTGATGCCGAGCATTGCCGGCAAAAAGATCCTGATGGGGTTCTGGCACAACTGGCCGGCCGGCCCGAGCGACGGCTACCAACGTGGCCAGTTCGCCAACATTGCGCTGCAGGATGTGCCCAAGGATTACAACGTGGTCGCCGTGGCGTTCATGAAGGGCAACGGTATCCCGACCTTCAAGCCGTACAACCTGAGCGACGCCGAGTTTCGCCGTCAGGTTGGCGTGCTGAACAGCCAGGGCAGGGCGGTGCTGATTTCCCTTGGTGGCGCCGACGCGCATATCGAGTTGCACAAGGGCAACGAACAACCGCTGGCCAATGAAATCATCCGGCTGGTGGAAACCTACGGCTTCGACGGCCTGGACATCGATCTTGAACAGAGCGCGATTGATTTCGCCGACAACAAGACAGTCCTGCCGGCCGCGCTGAAACGGGTCAAGGACCATTACGCCGGTGAGGGTAAACACTTCATCATCAGCATGGCGCCGGAATTCCCGTACCTGACCACCAGCGGCAAATACGTCGGTTACCTGCAGGCACTCGAAGGTTATTACGACTTTGTCGCGCCGCAGTATTACAACCAGGGCGGCGACGGCATCTGGGTTCAGGAAGCCAACAATGGCAATGGCGCGTGGATCGCCCAGAACAACGACGCGATGAAAGAAGACTTCCTGTTTTACCTGACAGAAAGTCTGGTCAGCGGTACGCGCGGCTTCACCCGCATCCCTGCGGACAAGTTTGTCATCGGCCTGCCGGCTAACGTCGACGCAGCCGCCACCGGTTATGTGATTGACCCGGCAGCGGTGGTGAACGCCTTCAAGCGCCTCGACGGCAAAGGCCTGTCGATCAAGGGGCTGATGACCTGGTCGGTGAACTGGGACAACGGCGTCAACAAGGACCACGTGCCGTATAACTGGGAGTTCAGCCGCCGTTACGGGCCGTTGATCAACGGCAAGCGTCTGTCCGCGCACGACGAACAAGGCGCGGCACCTGAAGTGGCGAGCCAGCAGTAAAAAGAAGCCCGGCAGAGATGCCGGGCTTTTTCATTTTCGCCTACCATGGCGCTCTTTGGATTTGAAGGATATGTCGTGATGGTGAACACAGCCGAGCGGGTCAACCTCATCGAAACGCAGGTGTTGTCCCACGACTGGTACCTGCTGAAGAAAGTCACTTTCGACTACCAGCGCAACAACGGCGACTGGCAGCGTCAGACCCGCGAGGTCTACGACCGGGGCAACGGCGTGGCGATTCTGCTGTTCAACCGCGAGAAAAAAACCGTGGTGCTGACGCGGCAGTTCAGGTTGCCGGTGTTCGTTAACGGTCACGATGGTCTGCTGATTGAGGTGGCAGCCGGTTTGTTGGACGGCGCGGCGCCGGAAGAGCGGATTCGCGCCGAAGCGGAAGAAGAAACCGGCTACCGCGTGCACCATGTGCAGAAAGTTTTCGAGGCCTACATGAGCCCGGGATCGGTGACGGAAAAGCTGCACTTCTTCATCGCCGAATATGACGCTGCGGCCAAAGTCAGCGACGGCGGCGGTCTGGAGGAAGAGACCGAAGAACTGGAAGTGCTGGAGTGGACATTCGACGAAGCACTCGAAGCGTTCTATCGCGGCGAAATCTGCGACGCGAAAACCATCATGCTGCTGCAATACGCGGCGATGAAAAACATTTTCACCAGCCCCTGATACCACCGCACTCCTGTAGGAGTGAGCCTGCTCGCGAAGAGGCCTTCACATCCAGAATTGATGGTGACTGGCACGCCGCTATCGCGAGCAGGCTCGCTCCTACAGGTTTTGTGGCATGACTGAGGATGTGCAAAAGCCTCAGGTCAAAACAACTCACCCGTCCGGCCAGCCCCCGCCCAGTCGCAGCCTTCCAGACGCAACAACCGCTCCTTCGCCGCCAGACCTCCGGCAAACCCGGTCAACTTACCCGACATGCCGATCACCCGATGACACGGCGCGACGATCGAAATCGGATTCTTGCCATTCGCCGCACCCACCGCCCGCACTGCGCTCGGACTGCCGATCTGCCGGGCAATCTCGCTGTAACTGCGCGTTTCGCCAAACGGAATGGTCAGCAGCGCCTGCCAGACACGTTTCTGAAACTCGGTCCCGGTGAAATCCAGATCCAGCTCGAACCGGCGCCGACGACCAGCAAAATATTCCTCCAGTTGTGCAACCGCCAACAGCAGGATCGGCGCGTCCGCCGACTCGGTCATCGCCCCCAGCCGCACACGATTCGGTGTGTCGTTTTCCCAGAGGATGGCCGCCAGTCTCGAACCGTTCGCGACCAGCTTCAACTCGCCGACCGGCGAGGCCATGGTGGTGAAGGTGTAGCTCATGCCGGCGAACCCCGAAAACGGCTGCAAAGAGCGCCAGCATACTGCCTCGCCGGGGAGGCGCAAACCGCAATCCCAGCCATACTGGCTACTGCTCTTGCAGCGCTCCCTCTGTTTTTGTACAGAGCCAGAAAAACAAAAAGAGACCGAATCATGAAGTTCGAACCTTTAGCCAAATCGCTGATTGCGACCTCCTTGGCGCTCAGCTGCCTCAGTGCTTACGCCGCTTCCGTGGCCCCGGTCGCCGCCGAAAACGGCATGGTGGTCACGGCGCAACACTTGGCCACTCACGTTGGTGTCGATCAACTGAAAAATGGCGGCAACGCCGTGGACGCCGCCGTCGCGGTCGCCTACGCGCTGGCGGTGGTCTATCCCGCAGCGGGCAACCTGGGTGGCGGTGGTTTCATGACCATCCAACTGGCGGACGGGCGCAAGACCTTCCTCGACTTCCGCGAAAAAGCGCCATTGGCGGCCACCGCGAACATGTACCTGGACAAGGACGGTAACGTCGTCCCGGAACTCAGCACCCGTGGTCATTTGGCCGTCGGCGTGCCCGGCACCGTGTCCGGCATGGAACTGGCGCTGAGCAAATATGGGAGCAAACCGCGCAAGGAACTGATCGCCCCGGCAATCAAGTTCGCCGAAGAAGGCTTCGTGCTGGAGCAGGGCGACGTCGATTTGCTGGAAACCGCCACCGACGTGTTCAAGAAGGATATGCGCGATTCCGGTTCGATCTTCCTCAGCAACGGCGAGCCGATGCAGGTCGGGCAGAAACTGGTGCAGAAAGACCTCGGCAAAACCCTCCGCGAGATTTCCGAGAAGGGCGCCGATGGCTTCTATAAAGGCTGGGTGGCCGACGCCATCGTCACCTCCAGCCAAGCCAACAAAGGCATCATCACCCAGGCCGACCTCGACAAATACAAGACCCGCGAACTGGCGCCGGTGGAGTGCGACTATCGCGGTTATCACGTTGTTTCGGCGCCACCGCCAAGCTCCGGCGGGGTAGTGATCTGCCAGATCATGAACATCCTCGACGGCTACCCGATGAAAGACCTCGGTTACCACTCGGCGCAGGGCATGCATTACCAGATCGAAGCGATGCGCCACGCCTACGTCGACCGCAACAGCTACCTCGGCGACCCGGATTTCGTGAAAAATCCGATTGACCACCTGCTCGACAAAAACTACGCAACCAAGCTGCGCGCCGCCATTGATCCGCAAAAGGCCGGCGTCTCCCGCGAGATCAAACCCGGCGTCGCGCCGCACGAGGGCAGCAACACCACGCACTTCTCGATCGTCGACAAGTGGGGCAACGCGGTGTCGATGACCTACACCCTCAACGACTGGTTCGGCGCAGGCGTCATGGCGAGCAAAACCGGGGTCATCCTCAACGACGAAATGGACGACTTCACGTCGAAAATCGGCGTGCCGAACATGTACGGTCTGGTGCAGGGCGAGGCCAACGCCATCGCGCCGGGCAAAGCGCCGCTGTCGTCGATGAGCCCGACCATCGTCACCAAGGACGGCAAAGTGGTGATGGTGGTCGGCACGCCCGGTGGCAGTCGGATCATCACCGCGACGTTGCTGACCATCCTCAACGTGATCGACTACGGGATGAACATCCAGGAAGCCGTCGATGCGCCGCGTTTCCACCAACAATGGCTGCCCGAAGAGACCAATCTGGAGACCTTCACCACCAGCCCCGACACGGTGAAAATGCTCGAAAGCTGGGGCCACAAATTCGCCGGGCCGCAGGACGCCAACCACGTCGCGGCGATCCTCGTCGGCGCGCCGTCGCTGGACGGCAAACCGGTGGGTAAAAACCGTTATTACGGCGCCAACGATCCGCGCCGCAATACCGGGTTGTCGCTGGGTTACTGACAGCGTAAAAAGGGGACGGATCTATTTCCGCTCGGTTTATCTCCGTCCCCTGTATTGCCGACTATCAAGGAAGGACCCTCATGACCACCGCACTGCTGATCATCGATGTACAGCACGCTTTGTGCACCGGCGAATACCAATGCTTCGACATCGAACGCGTCATCGACAATATCAATAACCTCAGTGCGAAGGCGCGCGACGCCGGAATCCCGGTAGTCCTGATCCAGCACGAAGAGAAGGGTGATTTGTTGCAACACGGCTCTGAAGGCTGGCAACTGGCGCAAACCCTGAACACTTCCGAGCACGACCTGCGGGTGCGCAAAACCACCCGTGATTCGTTTTACCAGACGCATCTGCAAGCCTTGCTGCAAGACCAGGGCACGGATCGATTGATCATCTGCGGCCTGCAGACTGACTACTGCGTCAACGCCACCGTGCGTCAGGCGTTGAACCTGAGCTACGACGTGGTCCTCGCCGCCGATGCGCATTCGACCGTCGACAACGGCAACCTTGCCGCCGAAGACATCATCGCCGAACACAACGCCGACCTCGCGCGCCTGACCGGCCCGGTCGCGCGAATCGATGTGCTGCCGAGCGCCGAAATCCGCGTCTCAAGCGCTGATTTTTATCAAAAAAACACCCGTGGCGACTCATGAATGTCGCCACGCGGCCGATTCCTTGTGGTCGCGCTGGGGGCAAAACCGCTTTGCCTGCCAGTAACGTGGACTGATCACAATGAACGGAGTCGTCATGAAACACCTGAAACTCGCCTGCCTGCTGCTCGCAACCACCGCATTGTTTGGCTGCGCCACCAGTCGCTCGGTCGTGGACATTGCCACGCCTCCCGTCGCTAACGGCAACGGCCAGAAAGTCTTCATCAGCGTGCTGGACGAGCGCCGCTTCGAACTCAAGCCGCAAGTCCCGGAAATTCCGTCGCTCAAAGAAGGCGAAATCACCGACAAAAGCATCACCGAACGCGCCATCGCCCGTAAACGCAACGGCTACGGCATGGGCCTGGGCGACGTATTGCTGCCGGAAGGCACCAAAGTCAGCGACCTGATCGCCAAAAGCATCGCCACCGCCTACGGCCAGGCCGGTTATCGCGTGGTGCCAAGCAGCGAAAAAACCGTCGACACCCAAGCGATCACCGTGCACGTCATCGAATTCTGGTCGTGGATGTCGCCAGGCTTCCTGACCGTCGGCGTCAACAACAAAGTGCACCTGAAAGTCGACACCGGCACCTCGGCAGCACCCATCGAAATCCACGGCCAGAACCGCGAAGGCGTGCAAGCCGTGACTGATAACGATTGGAAAGAAAGCACCGAACAAGCGCTGAAAACTATCACGGACACCATGGCTAAAAATCTGTAAAGCCACGTGTTAAACGAAAACGGGCGCCCGCAAGGCGCCCGTTTTCTTTGGGAATCTCAAAACCCAAGATTTGCCAAATCCCCCTGTGGGAGCGAGCTTGCTCGCGATGGCGTCAGGTCTGGCAACCCGCAATAAACATGTTTAACGATGGGTGTTTAACGACACTCTCTGTAACGTCCTGAAGGCTACAAAACCTTGTGCCTTTGCCTACAGCTAAGACAGAATCCGCCGGCTTGTGGGTCTTTCGGGCGGGCTATATCGTTTCCCGGTCACTGCAAAACAGTGATCGGGTTTGGTAGCCCGCTTCGAAATTCCGACATGTAACACCTTATGCAGTCCTCTTCCCGGGACTCAGCTTTATAAGGTGGGCATGCGTGGGGCTCCTCGTGAGCGCCGGGTTTCTAGTTTTCGAACGGTCTACCAACCCACGTATGCCCGCCACCCTTCGTTTGGTAGCGAAAGTGGCGGCTCCTTAATATTCGAAAATTAGTGAGTCTTTCCATGTTCAAAGTAACCCCGAATCCACCGCACACCGATCCAGTACCCTACGACGCCACTTTTGATCTCGACCCCGAAAAAATCAAAGTGGCCGCCGACCGCGCGCTCAAGATTTATCTGAACCCCGGGGCGAAGAAAGCGCAGATAGCGCCCCGCAAACCCAGCAACATTTACGCCATCGACGCAGCGGCGGACGACGAGACATTGCTCGTCGATGCATGCGACGCGCTGGCGTCCGCCAGCAGCATCGTCAACGACCTTGTCGGCCTGGCCGACAACCCGCGACGCCAAACATTGCTGGTGCTGCAACGGGTCATCACGATGGGCGAGTTAGCGGTCAATCGCGTACTGGATAACCACAAGCCCGGCTAATCACCCGGCACCCAAGTGAGAGGCATCGCGCCTCTCACTTGCGCAAAATCACCTCGCAGCAGCTTGCCGGCCGCCAGCTATGCTGATTTTTCCTCAAACTGCACGGAAACATCACCATGGCCCTCCACGCGCAACGCGCCGACGCCAGCCACCTCGCCCAAGTCGCCAAACTGTTCGACGCCTACCGCGGCTTCTACGGCCAACCCGCCAACCTGCAACAATCCCAAGATTTCATCGCCGAACGCCTCGCGCAGAATGAATCGGCGATCTTCCTCGCCATTGACGAAAACGCCGAGGCGCTGGGTTTCGTCCAGCTCTACCCATCGTTTTCCTCCATCGACGCTTTCCGCACCTGGCTGCTCAGCGACCTCTTCACCGACCCCGCCGCCCGCGGTCGCGGAGTAGGCACCTTGCTGATGAAAACCGCCCGCGACTTCGCCCTGTCCACTGGCGCAAAAGGCCTGGTGCTGGAAACCGCGACAGACAACGTTGTCGCTCAACGTTTGTATGAATCGCTGGGCTACGTGCGCGACACCGGTTATTACACCTATTGCCTGGATTTGAAGCGGGGTTGAGACCACTGGCCCAACCGCCGTCAATTCCGTAACATCCGCAACCCTCTTTTCCCGCAACTCCCAGCGGCCAGCTCCTCCGGCCCGTTCTTCAGGTACGTCATGAAACCACAACGTCTGCGCGCCGATGCCTTGGCCGGGCTCACTACTTCTTTTGCGTTGCTGCCCGAATGCATTGCGTTCGCGCTGGTCGCGCACCTCAATCCGTTGATGGGCCTGTATGGCGCTTTCATCATTTGCACGTTGACCGCGTTGTTTGGCGGGCGGCCGGGTATGGTGTCTGGCGCGGCGGGGTCGATGGCAGTGGTGATTGTTGCGTTGGTGGTGCAGCACGGCGTGCAGTATTTGCTGGCGACGGTGTTGCTCGGCGGGTTGATCATGATGGCGTTCGGGCTGTTGCGGCTCGGCAAACTGGTGCGCATGGTGCCGCATCCGGTGATGCTCGGGTTCGTCAACGGCCTGGCGATCATCATTGCGCTGGCGCAACTGGAGCATTTCAAAAGTGGTGAGAATTGGCTCAGCGGTTCGCCGCTGTACCTGATGATCGGCCTGGTGGCGCTAACCATGGCCATCGTCTATGTACTGCCGCGCCTGACGCGTGCAGTGCCGCCGGCGCTGGTGGCGATTCTCGGTGTCGGCCTGGCGGTGTACCTGCTTGGGCTGCCAACCCGCACATTGGGCGACATGGCGCACATTTCCGGCGGCTTGCCGACCTTGGCGTTGCCGGACATCCCGTGGACTTTCGAAACCCTGCGCATCGTCGCCCCTTACGCGATTTTGATGGCGCTGGTCGGCCTGCTGGAAACGCTGCTGACGCTGAACCTTACCGACGAAATCACCGAGAGCCGTGGCTACCCGGACCGCGAGTGCGTGGCGCTGGGCGCGGCGAATATGGTTTCGGGCGTGTTCGGTGGCATGGGCGGTTGCGCGATGATCGGCCAGACCGTGATCAACCTCAGTTCCGGTGGTCGCGGTCGGCTGTCGGGGGTGATCGCCGGGGTGATGATTTTGCTGTTCGTGTTGTTCCTGTCACCGCTGATCGAGCGTATTCCGCTGGCCGCGCTGGTCGGAGTGATGTTCGTGGTTTCGCAACAAACCTTTGCCTGGGCGTCGTTGCGGGTGATCAACAAAGTGCCGCTCAACGATGTGCTGGTGATCATCGCCGTGACCACCATCACCGTATTCACCGACCTCGCCACCGCCGTGCTCTGCGGCATCATCATCGCCGCGCTCAATTTCGCCTGGCAGCAGGCCCGCGAGCTGTACGCCGACACCTATGTCGAGAACGACGGCAGCAAACTCTATCGCCTGCACGGCACCTTGTTTTTCGCCTCGACCGCGCCGTTTCTCAACCAGTTCGACCCGGCCAACGACCCGGCGCACGTGACGTTGGATTGTCGCCACTTGAGCTTCGTCGATTATTCGGCGATCGCTGCGCTGAAGACCTTGCGCGAACGCTACGACAAGGCCGGTAAGCATCTGCGGGTGTTTCACTTGTCGGAGCGTTGCAAGCAAATGCTCAAACGCGCGGGTGTGCGCCACGACTGACGGCGTTTAACGTTGCGGAAGACCCCAACTCTCGCGCAACTGCGCATATTCCGCCTCCGGCAACTGAATCAACAACGGCTGCTGACGCGGGTCCAGCCAGGCGAACAGTTGCTGGATATTCGCCGGCTCCATCGCTGTACAACCCAACGTTCCGGAATCCGGCGCACGCCAGATGTGGAAGAAAATGCACGAGCCGGCACCCGCAGCCGCC
Source organism: Pseudomonas sp. 43NM1 (assembly GCF_002836905.1). Taxonomy (NCBI): domain Bacteria; kingdom Pseudomonadati; phylum Pseudomonadota; class Gammaproteobacteria; order Pseudomonadales; family Pseudomonadaceae; genus Pseudomonas; species Pseudomonas sp. 43NM1. The sequence continues at coordinate 24,863 of NZ_MKGS01000135.1, forward strand.
GGGGTGTTGTGTTCGATGAAGATGCCTTTGCGGTACATGTCGTCCTTGCGGCGCATGGTTTCCGAGCTGTTCCAGTCTTTGCTCACCGTCGCGCCATCGACCAACTCGTTGTAGCGCTCGGACTTGCCGTCGTCGACGCATTCCACGGTCGGGCTCAGCGGCAGGTAGGGCAGGCGGGTGTCGGCGCGGTTGTCGTAACCGAACGCGGTGCCGAGTTTGAAGATCCCGGCGGGTGCCTTGCCGTCGCCTTCGCGTTTGACCGGTCCCGCAAGACGCTCGACCACGGTCAACCCTTTACCCCACGCCAATCCGCTTTTGCCGACCACCACGGCGAACGGCTCGCCGGTTTTTTCAAAGGTTTTGCCGTGGCGCTGGTAGCGCTGCGCGGTGCCCTGGATATCGGTCCAGTTTTTGCTGGTGACGACGATCAATTGCTGGCTGCTTTCCAGTGCCAACGGCGTGATCGGGAAATTCATCACCTCTGTTAACGCTGGATTGCCGTTGTAGCTGAAGTGCCACCATTCCTTCGAATAACCGACAAAGCCTTCTTTTTCCATGGCCGCCGTGAGCCGCAGGCGATTGGCTTTGGCGGTCGCGTTGATCGCCGAGTTGGCGGTGTGCGCGCGCTCGTCGAAGCAATCAAAACCGCTGCCCATGTCGAGCCCGCCATCCTGCCAGCGCTCGCCGTAGGGCGCGGTGCAATCGACCTGCTTCGCCCCCGGCATGCCGACGGCGGCGGGCAGGGCGCCCGGGCCGGTCAAGGTCAGATCGACGGTGCTGCCCTTGGAATGGCCCGACACCCGCGCCACATATCCCAATTTCCAGAAGTCCTGTTTATTCACGCGCGGATAGAATTCGGCTTTGGTTGGATCGCCCGGCAACGTCGCGAATCGGCCCATGTCAGCGACGGCACGGCTCGGGCGATAGCAATCGAACACTTTCAAACCGTAGCCTTGCGCTCGCAATGTGCTTTGCACGCGGGCCAGCGCTTTGGCCGCGTCTTCCGCCAACTGGCACTCAGGCGCCTCGTAACCGTCGAGCGCGTGGCCGGTGAAGTTGTGGGCCGTGGCGTAGCGAATATCCTGCTCGATGCTTGGCTCGATTGAGCGCACGTACACCATGTGCTCGGGCCGTGTTTCGGCGCTGGCCAGGCACGGCGCGATCAGGCAAAGGGCGGCGATTGTCTTGTGCAAAGTGGGCATCCATTGCCTCCGGTGGGTAGTGATAATGTTCAACGCGGCGCACCTCGGACATTGGCCATGATCCGCGCGGCATCTCGCGCCGGTGGCAAACCAAATACCCGAGCGTAGTCGCGACTGAATTGGGTGGCGCTTTCGTAACCGACGTCCAGCGCCGCGCTGGTGACGCTGTGGGCGTTGGCCACCAGCAGCGTTCGCGCGTGCAGCAGCCGCACGCGCTTTTGATATTGCAACGGGCTGAAGTTGGTCACGGCTTTGAAATGACGGTGAAACGCTGAAACGCTCATGGCCGCTTTCTGCGCCAGAGCCTCGACGCGCAGCGGCTCGTTGAAGTCGCGGCGAATCCACTGAATCGCCAGGCTCACGCGGGCCATTGCCGAATCCGGCGCGGCGATCTCGCGCAGCATGCCGCCGTGCGGGCCTTGCAACACACGGTAAAGAATCTCGCGTTCATACACCGGAGCCAGCGCGGCAATGTCCGCCGGCCGCTGCATCAAGCGCAGCATGCGCACCCACGCGTCCATCAGCTCGGGCGTGACCGCCGCCACCGAGAAACCGCAGTCCTTTTCCTGACCACCGGCAGCCGCCGGAAGGTCGGCCAGCAGATTGGCGACCACGCTTGGGTCGAGCGTCAGGCTGACCGCCAGATAAGGTTCGCCGGTCGCCGCCGGGTGCACCTGACCCACGGCGGGCAGTTCGATGGACATCACAAAGTAGGTCGCCGGGTCGTAGCGCAGCGTGCGGTCGCCGACGGTCATCGATTTACTGCCCTGCAGGATCAGGTTGATCATCGGGTCATAAACCGCCGCCAATTGGTGTTCCGGGATCGCGCCCTGAACCATCGCCACGCGCGGAATACCAGTCTCGGTGCGGCGGTTTTCAGCCTTGGCGGCCAAGGATCGAAGCTCATCTAGTTGACTGTTCATGGGGCGACATCTGATCCCATGCCAAACGACTGCGCAAGCAAAAAGCAGAAACAGGCAGTTTTCGAGTAGAAACGGCTGCGCTCGCCGACCGTTCAATCGCTACCGTGGTGGCTCACCTCATTCACCCCTGATCCACCCCCAATCCACATCGGAGCAACCCATGAACATCATCCTCATCACCGGCGGCAGCCGCGGCATCGGCGCCGCCACCGCACAATTGTGTGCAAAACGCGGCATGGGCGTGATCCTCACGTACAAAAGCAATCCGCAAGCGGCGCAGTCAGTTGTCGCGCAAATCAACGCCGACGGCGGCCAAGCGCTGGCGCTGGAATTGAACGTAAGCGATGTCGGCACGTTCGGCGGGTTTGCCGAGACGGTCAGACAGGCGCTGCAAACGACGTGGCAGAAGACTACCCTGCACGGCCTCGTCAACAATGCCGGCCACGGTCTGTTCAACCCGATCGAAACCGTCAGCGAGGCGCAATTCGATGGCCTGCTGAACGTCCACCTCAAAGGCCCGTTCTTCCTCACCCAAGCGCTGTTGCCGCTGCTGGAAGAGGGCGCAAGCATCGTCAACCTGACCAGCGCCACCACTCGCGTGGCCACCGCCGGCGTCGCACCTTACGCCGCCGCCAAGGGTGGGCTCGAAGTGCTGACGCGCTACATGGCCAAGGAATTCGGCGACCGGCGCATCCGCGCGAATGCGGTTTCCCCCGGCGCGATTCGCACCGAACTGGGCGGCGGCCTCAACGATGAATTCGAAGCGCTGCTGGCCGGGCAAACCGCGCTCGGCCGAGTCGGCGAAGTGGACGACGTCGCACGCGTCATCGCCACGTTGCTGTCCGACGACAGCGGCTGGATCAACGCGCAGAGCATCGACGTGTCCGGCGGCTACATGATCTAGGGCCGATCCGCCCGATAGACCAGACTTTGCGCTTGCCCCGGCACATCATCCAGCAGCTCGATGCGCTGCATGCCGAGCTTCTCCAACACGCCGATGGACGCCTGATGATTGGGCCGCACCAACGCAAACACCCGCTCGGCGTCGAGCTCGGCGAAGGCAAATTCCAGCGCCGCACGTCCCAACTCGGTGGCAAAACCCTTGCCCCACGCGGCGGTCGCAAAGCGATAACCGAGGTTCAAACGCGGCTCGGCGAGGTAGTTGTACCGCGCGACACCGCCGAAACCAATCACCTGATCCGGCGCCTCACGGCTGGCAATCGCCCATTGCCCATAGCCGTGATCACGCCAGTGCGTGAGCCAGCCGTGCAACAGGGTTTGCGCCTGATGAAGCTCGTTCAGCGGCCCGGCGGGGTTGAACTGATTGGTCGCCGGGTCGCCGTAGATTGCGAACAGGCGCGGCAAGTCGTCGGCGGTAGGCGGCCGTAAAATCAGGCGTTCGGTGGTTCGGTCCATGGGTGGGCAGTTCCTTGTAAAAATGTCTTTGCTCGAGGGCATCAGTCCAATGCTCAGCGCCAGCACCGGGCCGTGTTGGCCGGACTGCCCGAAGAGTTTGCCAGTGCGGTCGGTCGGCAGGCCTTTGGCGAATTGAGTCATCGGGTGGTCATTGGCCGGGCACGGGTCGGGTGAAAAGGTCCCTCAGACCTGCGGCGCACTGCCGCCGGATCATAACCCGAGATTTTCGATGTGTGCCGCCACAGGCCTACGTCGTCAATGAAACGATGATGTCGACGAGGTTGACCGGCACGTAGACCAGCCCTTCGGCTCACGCGGAGCAGCAGCCCTCTGACAGCAGCCGTTCGATTTGCGCCAGTTCCCAGGTGCTGAGCAGGCTCACGGGGTCGGTGCCGTAACGTTGCCAGTCTTCAAAAAAACCTTCGCGGCCATCCGGGCAGACGCAGCTTTGGCAGTGGCGCAGATGCTTGCCGTCGAAGTCGAGGGTCAGGCGCCAGCCTTCGATATCGACCTGCACCGGGCCGCGGGGGTCGAGGCATTGCAGGTGGCGGGTTTGCAGCGCCGCATCGCGCAATATCTGGCAGACCTCGCGGGCGCTGAGCGCGGGGCGTGGCTGGCTCAGTGGGTTGGTTTGCAGAAAAAGCGTTTCGCCAGTGGGTTTCATCAGCAGCCTCGTGCGGCGGAGGTTTTCGGTGCGAAGCCGTGAAGATACCTTGTGCGCGAGGGCGCTGGTAGTGCGCGCCAAACCGCGCGGCGCAGGCGGTTTAGCCGGGTTTGAGTGCAATTCGGCAACAGTTCGGCGCGGGCGCGGTAAAATGCGCGCCGGTGGGCGACAGCCCGTTAACTTTCCAAGCGAAGAGAGCCCCATGGCCAACCAAGACATCACTTTTATTCCGGACCCGGACGCAGACTCGATTTCCTCCGACGTCGCCGGTTTCGGCGGTCTGCTGGTTTCCACGCAGATCCCGACCCGCGCCGATGGCAGCCTGGAACTGGGGGGCATCGTCGAGCAAAGCGAATGCACGTTGCAGGCGCTGAAAGTTGCGTTGGAAGGCGCGGGCAGTTCGATGGATCGGGTGTTGCACCTGACCATCTACCTCACTGACATGGCTGACCGCGCGGCGTTTAACGAGGTGTACCAGCGTTTCTTCGCCAAGCCATGGCCGGTCCGCGCTGCGGTGGGTGTGGCGGCGTTGGCCGTTGAAGGCATGCGCGTTGAAGTGACGGCGATGGCTGCCAAGGGTTGATGGGGGGATGGTGGCCGTTGAGGCGTTCGCCATCCAGGCACATATAAAAGAGGCGGCTCAATTGAGCCGCCTCTTTCAGTGTTCAACCGCGCTTCGGCAGTTTCCAGTTCGGACGGATGAAGTGGCAGGTGTAGCCGTTCGGCAGGCGCTCGAGGTAGTCCTGGTGTTCCGGTTCGGCTTCCCAGAACGGGCCGGCCGGAGTGATTTCGGTGACCACTTTGCCCGGCCACAACCTCGATGCCTCGACGTCGGCTACGGTGTTTTCGGCGACCTGTTTCTGCTCTTCGCTGAGGTAGAACAGCGCGGAACGGTAGCTGGCGCCGAGGTCATTGCCCTGGCGATTGGCGGTGGTCGGGTCGTGGATCTGGAAGAAGAACTCGAGAATCTGCCGATAGCTGATCTGCTCGGGATCGAACACGATTTCGATCGCTTCGGCGTGGTTACCGTGATTGCGATAGGTCGCATTCGGCACTTCGCCACCTGAATAACCGACCCGCGTGGACAGCACGCCGGGGTAGCGTCGCAGCAAATCCTGCATGCCCCAGAAGCAGCCACCGGCCAGGATGGCGGTTTCGGTTTGCGTCGTCATGGATGGTCATTCCCCTCGGTGAAATGGTGCGTTACTGATTGATGATCGGGCTGTTGAACTGGTCGGAGTAACTGCCGCCCATGAGCGAGGATGCCACTCGATCAGAACCGATGCCACTGCGCGAGTAAGCGAGGCGGGCTGCGTTGACCCGGTCGGAGCCGTCGGCGGCGAGTGCACCTGCGCCAACGCGGTCAGAACCGTCGGCGGCAACTGCTCCTCCGCCAACGCGGTCAGAACCATCCGCCGCAACTGCGCCCGCGCCAACCCGGTCGGAGCCATCCGCCGCAACAGCCCCAGCGCCAACGCGGTCAGAACCATCCGCCGCAACCGCTCCAGCGCCGACTCGGTCAGAACCATCCGCCGCAACCGCTCCAGCGCCAACTCGGTCAGAGCCATCCGCCGCAACTGCACCAGCGCCAACTCGATCAGAACCATCAGCAGCAACCGCCCCAGCGCCGACTCGATCCGAACCATCCGCCGCCACCGCCCGCGTTTCCGCAGCCCACGCACCCGGCACTACCACAGCTGCCGCAAGCACCAAAACAACGCCTGAAATAAACTTGTATTTCATGATGTTCTCCACGACCCGTCAGCCACGCACATTGCGGCTGAATTGATTGCGATTGGCACGGGTGCGCCGCACAGCGCACGGGTGTCGACGTGTTGCGTGACTTCGAGATATCGAACTGAACAGTATAGATCGCTGATTTTCACCGGTTCGGCGCGACGACCACCGGTGCCGACATGCGGTGGCAAAGTCGGGCGGCCGGGGCGCGTGGCGTGGCTAGAATCAATGCGTCATTCCCCACTTTGGAGCAGCGAAATGCTCAGCAAAAACACCGTGTGCATCTGGTACGAAAGCGCCGCACTGGACGCCGCCGAGTTCTACGCCGCGACGTTTGCCGACAGCAGCGTCGGCGCCGTTCATCGCGCGCCCGGCGATTATCCGGCGGGCAAACAGGGCGACGTGTTGACCGTCGAATTCAGCGTGATGGGCATCCCGTGTCTGGGGCTGAACGGCGGCGCTGGGGTCAAACACAACGAGGCGTTTTCGTTCCAGGTCGCCACCGAAGATCAGGCTGAAACCGACGCCTTGTGGAACGCAATCGTCAGCAACGGCGGCAAGGAAAACGTCTGCGGCTGGTGCCAAGACCAATGGGGCCTGTCCTGGCAAATCACCCCGCGCGTGCTCACCGACGCCATTACCAGCGCCGACAAAGCCGCGGCCAAACGCGCGTTCGAAGCGATGATGCAAATGGGCAAAATCGACGTCGCGGCCATCGAAGCGGCGGTGCGCGGCTGATAGGTGATCAGTGACGATCCAGCCACACAGTCTGCGCGTTGCAGAATTCGCGGACGCCGAAGTGCGACAGTTCGCGGCCGAAACCGCTTTTCTTCACGCCGCCGAAAGTCACGCGTGGGTCGCTGGCGCAGTAGCCGTTGATGAACACGCCGCCGGTTTCGAGCTCGTCGGCGAAGTGTTTGGCGAGTTCGAGATTGCGTGTGTAGACCGTCGCGGCCAGGCCGAATTCGCTGTCATTCGCCAGCGCCAAGGCGTGTTCGGCGTCGCGCGCGGTGATGATTGAGGCGACCGGGCCGAACAGTTCCTGTTTGAACGAGGTCATCTGGTCGGTGACTTGACTGAACACGGTCGGCTGATAAAAGTTGCCCGGACCTTCAGCCTTCTTGCCGCCCAACAACAGAGTTGCGCCTTCTTCCAAGGTGTCGCGCACTTGTTGATCGAGTTCATCGCGCAGATCAAACCGCGCCATCGGGCCGATGTACGTGTCGTTCGACAGTGGGTCGCCGACCTTCAATTGCTGGGTCGCTTCGACGAACTTGCGGGTGAACTCCTCGACCACTCCCTGCTCGACAATCAGCCGCTTGGCCGCTGCGCAGACTTGCCCGGTGTTCTGGTAACGACCGATCACCGCGGCTTTGACCGCTTCATCGAGGTCGGCGTCGTTGAGCACGATGAACGGGTCGGAGCCGCCCAGTTCGAGCACGCATTTTTTCAGCGCAGCGCCGGCCTGAGCACCGATGGCCATGCCGGCGCGCACGCTGCCGGTGAGGGTCACGGCGGCAATTCGCGGGTCAACGATGGCACTGGAAACACCTTCCGGCGTGACGTTGATTACCTCGAATACACCTTCGGCAAACCCGGCGCGCTTGAACGCGTCGCGCAGCAGATAAGCGCTGCCCATCACATTCGGCGCGTGCTTGAGCACGTAGGTGTTGCCGGCGATCAACGCTGGAGCCGCGCCGCGCAGCACTTGCCAGATCGGGAAATTCCACGGCATCACCGCGAGAATCGGGCCGAGCGGGCGGTACTCGATGCGCGCCTTGTTGCCTTCGACCAGCGTCGGTTCGGCGCTGAGCATGGCCGGGCCATGTTCGGCGTACCACTCGCACAGTTGCGCGCACTTTTCCACTTCACCGCGTGCCTGGGTGATCGGCTTGCCCATTTCCTGGGTAATCATTTGCGCGAAGTTTTGCGCGTCGTCCCGCAATGCCTTGGCCAGTGCGATCAGCGCTTGCGCACGCTGCTCCAGTGGCGTGCGGCGCCAGGTTGCGAAGCCTTTGGCGGCGCGGGTGAGGGCGGCTTCCAGTGCCGCGGCGGATTCAAACGGGTACTGGCCAATCGTTTTGCCGGTGGCGGGATTGATCGAAAGCGCGTGGGTGAGGCTGGAGACCTGAGTCATGACACCGTCCTGCTGGGTGGGAATGCGCTCAGGTTAAGGCGATGGCTGTTTTCTGGAAACTGAATAATACTGAGCGTATCGTTCACGTTTGGAGAATGTCTTGGACCTGGTTCAGCTGGAAATTTTCAAAGCTGTCGCCGAGCACGGCAGCATCAGCGCGGCTGCGCAACACATCCACCGAGTGCCGTCGAACCTGACCACGCGGATCAAACAACTGGAGCTGGACCTGGGCGTTGACCTGTTTATCCGCGAGAAAAGCCGCTTGCGCCTGTCGCCCGCCGGCTGGAGTTTTCTCGATTACGCGCGGCGCATCCTCGACTTGGTCCAAGAGGCGCGGGCTACGGTGGCGGGCGAAGAGCCGCAAGGTGCGTTTCCATTAGGTTCGCTGGAAAGTACCGCAGCGGTGCGCATTCCCGAACTGCTCGCGGCGTACAACCAGAAACACGCCAAAGTCGAGCTGGACCTGTCCACCGGACCTTCCGGGACGATGATCGACGGCGTGCTTGCGGGGCGTTTGGCTGCCGCGTTTGTCGACGGCCCGGTGTTGCACCCGGCGTTGGAAGGCGTGCCGGCGTTCGAGGAGGAAATGGTCGTCATCGCGCCGCTCAACCACGCGCCGATCCGGCGCGCACAGGACGTCAACGGCGAAAACATCTACGCGTTTCGCTCCAATTGTTCGTATCGGCATCACTTCGAACGCTGGTTCAGCGAGGACGCTTCGGTGCCCGGCAAGATTTTCGAAATGGAGTCTTATCACGGCATGCTCGCCTGTGTCAGCGCCGGCGCCGGTTTGGCGTTGATGCCGCGCAGCATGCTCGAAAGCATGCCCGGCTGCAGCACGGTGAGTATCTGGCCGCTGACCCCGTCGTTCCGGTTTTTGCGCACTTGGCTGGTGTGGCGCCGCGGCACGGTGTCGCAAAGTTTGACCATGTTTGTGCGTTTGCTTGAGGAGCGGGGCGTGGTCGAAGCGGTGAAGTGAAAACAGCGCCTGTGGCGATACCAATTCGCCATCACTTCCATTAGAGTGTGCGCCGCTCGGGAGACGGATCCCGGGCGTTTACTAATGGAGTTTCACCTTGAATTACCTCAGCAAGATGGTTGCCGTTGCAGTATGTGGTCTGGTTTTGGCCGGTTGCACAGGCGCGCCGATGAAGACCCAGCAATATGACGCCAGCCAGTACACGGTCCTCGGCCATAGCGAAGCAAGCGCCACCGGCATGCTGCTGTTCGGCTGCATCCCGATCCAGCACAACAACCGTTTTGTTCGCGCCCAGACCGCCGCGATCAAAGCCAAGGGCGGCGACGCGCTGATCAACACGCAAGTGCAGGAAAACTGGTTCTGGGCCTACGTGCTGACCGGTTACACCACCCATGTGTCGGGCGACGTGATCAAGCTGAACAACAAGATTCAGTAAGTGATCCAGTGGGGGTGAGCGAGCTTGTGAAGTCGGTTCTACAGGCAACATAGCTGTTGAATGTCAGGGCCATTTCGCCAGCAGGCTCGCTCCCGCAGTTTCAGTTTTGCGCAGTATTTGCCGACGAAAAAGCCCGCACTAGGCGGGCTCGGTATTCGAGTAGGTGGCCGGTGCTGGTCTCCGGCTTACGAGATTTATCAGGCTTCTCACAGCAAAGTTTTTTGCTTTACTGCCTCACACGGCATAAGGGCTGAATCTCAGCGCGGAGATCTTTCTAACCGTGTACCCTTCGGAGCGCGCCCCACGCCTCCTCGCTATCCTCTTGCGCATCAGTCTGCGTCTTCACCTACAACTTCAGAATAGTCAAAAGCCGAAATCCCCGCGCAGTCTTTTTAGATCGATTGCGCGCAAGCGCGTGGGCGGCAGGATGGAAAAACGCTATGCATTTGCAGTCACCCGAGACGTTGCAGTAGTATACGATTCATATGCATTTCATATCGGATGGTTGTTCATGGGTATCGTCAAAATTTCAGAAGACATGCACGAGAACCTGCGGGTTGCGAGCAACGCGCTGAGCCGCTCCATCAACGCCCAGGCTGAGCACTGGATGCGCATTGGCATGCTCGCCGAGCTGTATCCAGACCTGGACCACAACGCGATCTGCCGTTTGCTGATTCGCGCCGAACAGGCCGGTGGTCTGGATCTGCAACAGGTCTGCGCAATGGCCGATGGCGTGAAGATCCCTGCAGGAGCTGCCGTATGAACCGCGCCGTGAGGGCCATCGTGCCGATCAATACGCCAGCGCAAATCGCTCAGTCAGGCGTCGCCGGCAAAATGGCCGCCGAGGTGTTGGCGATGATCGGCCAGCACGTCAAGCCGGGTGTGACCACCAATGAACTGGACCGTATCTGCAACGACTACATCGTCAATGTGCAGAAAGCCATTGCCGGCAACATCGGTTATCACGGCTTTCCGAAAACCGTGTGCATTTCAGTCAACGAGGTGGTGTGCCACGGGATTCCTTCGGACCAGGTGCTGAAGGATGGCGACATCGTCAACATCGACATCGCCGTGGTGCAGGATGGCTGGTTCGGTGACACCAGCCGCATGTACTTTGTCGGCGAGCCGCGCCCGGAGGCGCTGCGGCTGGTGCAGACGACCTATGAGGCGATGTGCGCCGGTATCCGCGTAGTGCGCCCCGGCGCGACATTGGGCGATATTGGTCATGCGATTCAAAGCGTCGCCGAGCGTGATGGTTTCAGCGTGGTGCGCGAGTATTGCGGGCATGGCATCGGCAAGGTTTATCACGATGAACCGCAGGTGCTGCATTACGGTTATCCGGGGCAGGGCCTGACGCTCAAAACCGGGATGATTTTCACCATCGAACCGATGCTCAATGCCGGCAAACGCCACGTCAAAACCCTCGCCGATGGCTGGACCGTGGTCACCAAGGACCTGTCGCTTTCGGCGCAGTGGGAGCATATGGTTGCGGTTACCGACGATGGTTTTGAAGTGCTGACCTCGTGGCCGGATCAAGTCGAAGGTTATCCGGCGCCGTAGCCAATGGCGGGGTGGGCGACGAGATTAGCGTCGCCCGCATCCAGCAACAATCCAGCGCAAAAATCTCAATCGGCGCTCAACGTCTGCGTGGTGCTGAACACCCGATTACGCCCCGCAGCTTTCGCCTGATACAACCGCTCATCCGCGCGTTTGATCAGCGCCGAGGCATTGCTATCCGACAACTCCGCCACGCCGACCCCGATACTCACCGTCACCTGACCCACTGCAGCAAACTGCGCTTGGGCAATCGCCGCGCGGATTTTCTCCGCCACGACTTCGGGGCTGTCCGGCTCTTCCAGCTCGGGCAGCAACACCGCAAATTCCTCACCGCCAAACCGCGCGACAAAGTCAGTCGCGCGGGTGTTGCGCTGAATCAACTGCGCCAGTTGCACCAGCACGTCATCGCCGGTCGCGTGCCCGTAAGTGTCGTTGATGCGCTTGAAATGATCGGCGTCGATAAACAGCAGCGCAAATGTGCGTCCGGTGCGCTGGAACAACAGGCTGCATTCGGCGAGTTTTTCATCAAAACGCCGACGGTTGAACACCCCGGTCAGCGCGTCGTGAGTCGCCAGTTTCAACAGGTCGACATTCGCCTGGGTGAGGGCGGCGGTGCGCTGCGCGACGGTGGCTTCGAGCGAGGTATTGGCCTCCAGCAGCTCACGCTCCTTGCCGAGCAATGACTGGGTCATGCCCTCGATCGAGGACACCAGTTGGGCGATTTCCAACACCGGATGATGCTGCGGAAAAACCACATTGGGCTGCTGCTCGCCGACCTGCTTCGCAGCGCGCGCCAGTTGCTCGATCGGCCGACTCAGGTACAGCGCCAGATAGTACGCAACCAATCCGAAAATCACCGCCGCCAGCACACCCAGCAACAGCAATTTGTACAACAGCACCCGCGCCGGTTGCAGCGCGATGTCCAGCGGCTGACGCACCGCGATGTACCACGCCAGACCGGTGCTGGAAGGCGTCGGCACGGCAACGGCGCTGGTCAGATAACCGTTACCGACCGTCCAGCCCGGCGTGGCGCCGGACTGTTGCGAAGCCATCGGCAGGTTCGGCAACTGCTCGCCGGCCAGTTGTTCCGGGTACAGCACCTTGCCATCGTTATCGACAATCAACGCCTCCACTTCCGGCGTCGTGCCTTTTTGCAGCACCGCCGCGTCGACAATCTTCGTCACCCAGCTCCAGTGCGCGTGCGCGCCCAATACCCCGACCACCTGGCCCTGGGCATTGCGAATCGGTGCCGCGAAATCAATGAAGCGCAGAGGCTCGCCGTTCGGACTGCCCGGCAGCAATTTGGCGAGCAACACCGCTTCGTGCGGATCGCCGGTGTAATCATCACGCAGCCCGGCCTGAAACCACGGTCGTTGCTTGACCGACTGGTTGACCAACAGATTATTCACTGCTTGGCGCACCCGGCCATCGCCATCGGCCACGCCCATCCAGGCATATTCGGCGCGCGATTGGGTGCGCAACTCCATCGAAGTCAAAATGTCCGGGTCATCGAGATTGCCGCGCTTCAACAGCGGCGCGCGGCTGAGCAGCGACACTTCGAGTTGGCGCTCATGCAGTTGCGCGCCAAGCAACTCGGCGGCGGATTTGGCCGTGCTCAACAGCGCATTGCCGCTCGCTTGGCGCATCTGCGCGGTGGCGATGTGGCCCACGTAAAACCCGACGCTGAGCAGCGTGAGCAACGATAAACCGGCAAACCAAAGGGTCAGGTGACTGCGCAGACTTGCTTTGAACATGAAGTGGCTGCCGCTTTTTAGAGTGCGGGCATGGTAGGCGTTATGGCCGGTTTGGAAAAGCCAATGGGCGAAATCGTCGGACAAAAAAATGTGATCCAATTCAAATATAAGCGTGTCGCCAAGTGCTTAATGAGCTCGGACACCTGCCATCCACTGGACAAAATTGCGCAACTGCGTCGAGAACTCCTTGACCGACGTGGTCGGCGTTTTTGCCAATACCAGAAAGGATTCGATTTGCGTCTTCATCGACGGATAATGCCGGGCAAACTGCTCGGCATGCTCGTCCAGCGTGCGCGGCCAATTTCGGTCTTGATCAGATCGCAAGATATTGGTCGCGCGGATGAGTTTGCGCGCTGCTTCGCGTTGCCAAAGCGACTGTTCATTTATGTCGATCGTTTGCTCGATGCGTTCGGCATAACGGTTCAACACCGCTTCGAAATCACCGTTGACCGCAACGGCTATGGCGCGCGAAGGTCTGAACGGTGCAAAGCGTTGACCCAGATCATTGCCCCAGATGCAGCGGCAGTGGTGTTTTAGCCAGTAGCCCCAACTGAACAAGTTATCCGCTGCGAGCACTTCTGCGCGATGGCCAATGTCGAAGTCAATCTTCACGACTTCGGGATGCCGGGCTGCCAGCGCTTTGCGTAGGGCCTCTATGTTTTCAAGGTCGGGCGAGGAGCCCTCGTGGCTAAGGACCAAGGTCACGTCCAGGTCTGAAACCCTTGGAACGGCTTCGCCTCTTGCGACACTTCCATACAGGTAAATGCTGTCCAGCAGCAGCGGCGCCTCAGCGACCAGCGTGCTGCACAGGTCGCGCAGCAGCTCCTGGAAACCAGACTGAACGGGAGCGTCGGGTACCTCGAGGATGAAGCCGTTTGCATCTGTACCGTTTTGCGTCATGAAATCCTCCTCACTTCGCGCGATCATCAACCCGCCGAACGCACAGACCCCATTCCCAGCCCTGCCGAGTAATCCGTGCGCGTATTCCCCAGCCGATCACGGAAGGCAAAATGGCTGACTACAACGCACAAACCCAGGCCCAGCATATCCGCGACGAAGTTCTGATACGCCGCGCTGAACGCAATGCCGTTCTCCAGAGGATCGACGTACATCTCGTTATATGCCGAGAGAAACAGCACGATGATCAAGCCGCCCCACGGGCTCCACGGCATGCCTGTTTGCAGCGTGCGCAAGTTGTCGCGCAGCGATTGCTTGAACAATCTCGTCGGAAGGGTCACGTAACCGAGCAGCAACGCGGCGCAGAAGCCATAGAGGAAATGGCAGAAGTTGTAGCTCCAGACGATGATGTTGAAGGCGTTGAGCTGGATCAGCCAGAACGCGGCGAAGATCGCCAGGCAGAGCAAAAACGGTGTGTGGGTCGAGCGCGTGGTGAACAGCATTGAAGCTTCCTTGAGAGGGGATTGATCCTTGGGCGGCAATGCTACCGGACTCGCGTAGCGAACCGCGCGGTTTTATAAGCGCGGACTGACAGCCAACCCACCATCAGCGCTGCAATTGCCCCACCAACCACTCACTGAAACTGCGCGCATTGTTTTCACTGTCGCGATGGGTCAACAGCGCCCAGTTCGGCCCGCGAATGGTTTGCTCGACCAAGGGTTGCAGCTGTCCATCTGCAAGCGCCTTGCGGCTCAATAACTGGCTGACCAAAGCGATCCCCAACCCGGCGCACGCCGCGTCCAGCAGCAAACCGGGATCGGAGAAATTCAAGCCTTGATCCTGCTGACCGACGTCGACGCCGGCCTCGACTGCCCAGTGGCTCCAGTCCATTTCACGTTCGCCGTGCAACGTTGTGCGCCGTTCGGCTGGCAGCGCCAACACGCTCGGGTGACACGCCGGATAGAGGCGGTCGGCGTGCAGCACTTTGAAGCTGCATTCGGCTTGCGAACTGATGTCGTCACGCACGGCGACGTCGATGGTTTGGGTGGTCATGTCCGGGACTTCGTCGGTGCTGTAGATCCACAGATCGACGTCGGGATGCTCACGACGAAAATCCGCCAGGCGCGGCAGCAACCAGTGCCGGGCGAACGCGGGTGTGGTGTTGAGCACCAGTTGATTGGGTTTCTGGTATTGCCCGAGACGGCGGATGCCGACGGCCAATTGCTGCAGCAGCGCCTGGGTGGTGCTGAGCAAATCCTGCCCGGCGTCGGTCAGGGTGACGCTACGACCGCTGCGGAAAAACAGCGGCTGCTCGAGGTACGCCTCGAGGCTGCGAATCTGCTGGCTGATCGCCGATTGGGTCAGGTGCAATTCGGCGGCAGCCTTGTGAAAACTGCCGAGGCGGGCGGCCGCTTCAAAGCCGCGTAGGGTGCTGAGTGGCGGCCAGTGCTTGAGCATATTGATAAGTTCCTCTAATCACTTTTCCACTAAATCCATCGTTTGTTCGCCCGGTTTTGCGGCCGTAGCATGCATGCCAAGACTTTCGAGACGGTTCTCATTGAACACAATGTCTTAACTAAAAGGAACGGGCCATGCAGCACAACGACAATAAAAACAGCGGTTGGACGATGCCGGCCGAGTGGGCGCGGCACGCGGCGACGTGGATGGTCTGGCCACACAATCAGGCACTTTGGGAATCAGGCTGGCACGTGACGCTGCCGCGCGTGCAGGAAGATTTCGCCCGGGTGGCCAACGCGATTGCGCGTTTTGAACCGGTGAAAATGGTCGTCGATCCGTCGGCAGTCGCCAGTGCCAAAGCCTTGTGCGGGCCGAACATCGAATTGATCGAACTGCCGGTCAACGACAGTTGGTGCCGTGACTCCGGGCCAAGCTTCGTCTGCCATGCGCAACAGGGGCTGGCCGGGGTGAGCTGGCGTTTCAACGCGTGGGGCGGCAAGTCGGCGCACGATCTCGACGAAGGCCTGGCGCGCCGCGCGCTCAATCACCTCGGTTTGCCCTGCTTCGGCACACCGTTGAGTAACGAGGGCGGCGCGATTCATGTCGATGGCGAAGGCACGCTGATCACTACCGAATCAGTGCTGCTCAACCCCAATCGCAACCCGGGCGTGAGCAAAGCTGAAATGGAGGACATCTTCAGCCGTTTGCTCGGCGTGACGAAGACCATTTGGCTGCCCGGCGACCCTGATTACGTGACCGGCGACATGACCGACGGCCACGTTGACGGCGTCTGCGCGTTCGCCCGTCCCGGCGTGTTGCTGATCGATGCGACCCACGACAAAAATTCCGTGTACGCCGAAGTCGCCCGGGAAAACCGTCGGGTGCTGGAGCTGGCCACCGATGCCCAGGGACGCAAATTCGAGCTGATCGAACTGTTTGAAGCCAGCGATGCGGTGGACACCGACGCCGAGGTGTTCTGCGCCTCGTACACCAACTTCTACATCGCCAACGGCGCGATCATCATGCCGGCCTATGGCATTCCGGCGGACGACGAAGCGGCGGCGGTGTTGGCCGAAACCTTCCCGGATCGCGAAGTGGTGCCGGTGCGCATCAACCATTTGGCGCATGGCGGCGGCGGGGTGCATTGCATCACGCAGCAACAGCCGTTCTGGCCGTTGGAGGGTTGAACGATGACGCTGTTAACCATTGCCACGACGCAGATGCCTTGCACTTGGGATTTGCCGAAAAACCTTGATCGCGCCGAACAATTGGTCCG
Source organism: Pseudomonas sp. 43NM1 (assembly GCF_002836905.1). Lineage (NCBI taxonomy): Bacteria > Pseudomonadati > Pseudomonadota > Gammaproteobacteria > Pseudomonadales > Pseudomonadaceae > Pseudomonas > Pseudomonas sp. 43NM1. The sequence goes on from NZ_MKGS01000135.1 coordinate 41,299, forward strand.
TGAAGCAGCGGCGCAGGGCGCGCAAGTGATCCTGTTGCAGGAGCTGTTCGCCACGCCGTATTTCTGCATCGAGCAGAGCCACAAACATTTGGCGCTGGCCGAAGAATTTCGCGACAGCCACGTGCTCCAGCGCTTCGCCGTGTTGGCCAGGGAATTGGGCGTGGTGTTGCCGCTGAGCTGGTTCGAGCGGGCCGGCAACGCTTTTTTCAACTCCTTGAGCGTGGCCGATGCCGACGGACGTTTGCTCGGCGTGTACCGCAAAACCCACATCCCCAACGCCATCGGTTATCAAGAGAAGGAATATTTCAGCCCCGGCGACACCGGTTTCCGCGTCTGGGACACCGCGTTCGGGCGCCTCGGCGTCGGCATCTGCTGGGATCAGTGGTTTCCCGAAACCGCGCGATGCCTGGCGTTGATGGGCGCCGAAGTGCTGCTGTTTCCCACCGCGATTGGCTCCGAACCGGGCTGCGCCACCCTCGATTCCCGCGACCATTGGCAGATGACCATGCGCGGGCATGCGGCTGCGAACATCGTGCCGGTGGTCGCGGCCAATCGCGTTGGCCGCGAAGTGGCGACGACGGATTCGGCGCTGCAAATGGACTTCTACGGTTCGTCATTTATCTGCAACCACAAAGGCAAGTTGCTCGCCGAAGCCGACTGCGACAGCAGCGGCGTGCTGGTCCATAGCCTCGACCTCGGCGCCATGCGCGAAGAGCGTTTGAGCTGGGGCATCTACCGCGACCGCAGGCCCGAAATGTACGGCGCACTGCTCAGCCAGGACGGCCGTCATCTCCATCAACGCTGGGCTGATCAAGGGGTTTGATATGCGTATTGCCAACCAATTAGTGCTCGGCGTTTTGACCCTCGCGTGCGCGGTGTCGTCGCTGCACGCCGAGGACAAAACCCTGCGGCTGTACAACTGGGCGGACTATTTTGCCGAGGACACGCTGGCCAGATTCACCGCCGAAACCGGGATCAAAGTGATCTACGACGTCATGGATGGCAGCGAAACCCTGGAAGCAAAAATGCTCGCCGGCGGCAGCGGCTACGACCTTATTTTCCCCGGCGACACGGTCGCCGAGCGGCTGATGCGCGCCGGCAGCCTGCTGCCGCTGGATCCATCGAAACTCAGCGCCATGGCCGACATCGAACCAGGTTTGCAGAAGCTGCGCACGCATTACGAGTTCTCGACCAACGCCACGGTCCCGTATACCTGGGGCACGATCGGCCTGACGTATAACGCCGAGGCGATCAAGCAGCGGCTGGCGGACGCGCCGGTCAACAGCCTCGACATGCTCTTCACCCCGGAACTGGCTGCGCGGTTCGCCGATTGCGGGATTTCGATCATCGATTCGCCGGACGAAGTGCTGGCCGTGGTTCTCAATTACCTCGGCCGCGACCCGCGCAGTGGCAAACGTGAAGACCTCGCCGCAGCGAGCGATTTGCTGATGAAAGTGCGGCCGTACATCCGCAAGTTTCAGTCGCAACCGGTCACCGATCTGGTCAACGGCAACCTCTGCCTGTCGCTCGGCTACAGCGGCGACATGACCCAGGCGCAACGCACCTCGGACAGTGCCGGCAAAAGCACTTCGTTCCAGTACCGCGTGCCCCGCGAAGGCACCACGGTGTGGATGGATACGATGGCGATTCCGGTCGACGCCAAACACCCGGAATACGCTTACGCATTCATCAATTTCGTCATGCGCCCGGCGAACATGGCCGCGATCAGCAACTTCACCGGTTACCCGACTTCCAACGCCAAGGCCCGGCCGAGCGTCGATGCAGGCATGCGCAACAACCCGGATATCTACCTCGACGAAGCCACCTATGCGCGGCTGATTCCGGGTAAGGACATCCCGCAAGCGGACATGCGCGCGCGGATGCGCACCTGGACCAAATTCAAGACAGCCACCGCCAAATAATCGCGGGCGGCTATTTATCAAGCCGCCATTTCCAAGCAACCATTTCCAAGCAACCATTTTGGCAACCACGGGAAACAACACATGTCGTCGCGTCGAGATTTCATCAAGCAAGCATCGCTGGTCGCCGGTCTGGGCGTGATCGCCTCGGCCGGTTTCAGCCTGACGCCGAGCGATGCGCAGGCGGCTGACGCAGTTAATGGCGCTGACAACTGGCACATGCCGGACGAGGGCGACCAACAGCAACGTGCGTTTATCGCTTTTGGCGCGCAGAAAGCCATTTGGGGCGATTTCACCGCGGACGTACAAGTCGCGTTGGGCCTGCTTGCGCGGGCTATCGCGCGTTATCAATCGGTGACCGTGTTCTGCCGTGAGCGCGAGCGCGATTTGGCGCAGAAACACTGCGGCACGGCCAACATCACCTACGTCACCTGCAAACTCGACGACATCTGGATGCGTGATATCGGCGCCAATTTTGTCGTCGACGGCGCGGGTGGGCTGCGCGCCGTGGACTTCAATTTCAACGGCTGGGGCAATAAACAGCAGCACGCTGAAGACGCGCGAGTGGCCGCACTGGTCGCGAGCCATGCAGGCGCGCCGCATCTGCGCAGCAAACTGGTGGGCGAGGGCGGCGCCATCGAAGTGGATGGCCACGGCACCGGAATCATGACCGAAAGCAGTTGGATCAACAGCAATCGCAACCCGAACTGGAGCAAGGCTGAAGTTGAACAGGAACTGAAAACCCGCCTCGGTCTGCGCAAGATCATTTGGCTGCCGGGCATCAAGGGCAAAGACATCACTGACGCTCACGTCGACTTTTACGCGCGCTTCGTCAAGCCGGGCGTGGTGCTCGCCAACCTCGAAAACGACCCCGAGTCGTTCGATTACCCAGTCACGCGCGCTCACTTGGAAATTCTCAAAAACGCCACCGACGCCGATGGCCGCGCGCTGCAAGTGCACACCGTGTCGCCGCCGCGCAAACCGCGCAAGACGCGCTTCAATCAGGACAACCCGGACTTTGCGGCGGGTTACATCAATTACTTCCTGGTCAACGGCGCGGTGATCGCGCCTGAATTTGGCGACAAAATTGCCGACGCCAAGGCCCTGAAACTGCTGACCACGCTGTATCCGGGCCGGGAAGTCGTGCAGCTGAATATCGACGCGATCAGCGCTGGCGGCGGCGGGATTCACTGCGTTACCAGCCATCAACCGAGGGTCTAGCGACAAGCGGCTGATTTAAAACGCATTTATTCGAAAAGAACACTTCCCTAAAGCGACGGAAGTTGTTACATTTCCGCGCGTTGTTACAGGGGCGTCGCCAAGCGGTAAGGCAGCAGGTTTTGATCCTGCCATGCGTTGGTTCGAATCCAGCCGCCCCTGCCATCTTCTGAAAAGGGGACAGATATATTTTCCAGCTCGCGTCCAGCGGCTGGATAAATAAATCTGTCCCCTTTTTGCTTTCAGCGAAACCGCGCCGCATCGCGCATGGGCGGCATGCCGAACAGCCGCGCGTATTCGCGGCTGAATTGCGAAGCGCTCTCATAGCCCATGGTGAAAGCGATGGACGCCGCATCGCGAGGATCGAACAACAGCAGCCAGCGCGCGCGGATCAGCCGCAGACGTTTCTGATACTGGATCGGCGTCATCCCGGTGATGATTTTGAAGTGACGGTAAAACGCTGCGACGCTCATGTCGCACATCGCCGCCAGTGATCGCCCGCGCACTTTGCCTTCGTCGCTGGGCAGCGTGGCGATCACGTACGGGTTTAGCGTCAGGCTGTTACCAGGCGGTTATCCGTCACCAGGCAAAAGCACAAACAGGCAGGTTTGCGCCAGAAACCACGGCGCTTGTGATCGGTTTCAAGCGTACGGTGGTGGCACTACTCAATCAGCAGCAGTGAGGCCACCACATGCTTGATCATATTTTTCTCTCGGTCAGCGACGTCGCTCGTTCAATCCGTTTCTACAGCGCCGCGCTGACGCCGTTGGGTATCACCGGACGCCTCGATTACGACGGCAAAGACGGCCCGCCGGGGCATCCGGACCTCAAAGGTTTCGGCGCCAATGGCCGGGTGTTTTTCTGGTTGCGCGAAGGTGTGGTCGAGGGCCGCGCGGTGCATGTCGGGTTCGTCGCCAACAGTCGCGCCGAGGTCGAAGCCGCCTACGCCGCCGCTATGGAAAACGGTGCTGTCGACAACGGCGCACCGGGTGCGCGTCTGCACTACGACCCCAATTATTACGCGGCAAACGTGCTGGACCCGGACGGATACAGCCTCGAATTCGTCTATAAAAACTGGCAGCACGTGCAATGAAAACCTTGATGATCTACGGCGCAACCGGCTACACCGGACGCATGGCCGCCGCACACGCCAAAACAGCTGGTCTGGAATTGGTGATCGCCGGGCGCAACGCCGAGCCATTGGCGGCGCTCGCGGCACAACTCGACGTGGCTTACCGCCTGTTTAATGCAGACGCGGCGACGGCGCAGAATCTCGTCGGCATCGATGTCTTGCTGAACTTCGCCGGACCTTTTGCGCACACCGCGCCAGGCTTGATCGAGGCCTGCATCGCAGCGGGCGTCGATTACCTCGACATCACTGCCGAAATCAATGTCTATCGCTTGGCCGAACGATTGGGCGCAAAAGCCGCCGAGGCTGGCGTGATGTTGCTGCCCGGCGTCGGTTGGGACGTGGTGCCGACCGACAGCCTGGCCATGCACGTCGCCCAACGCGTGGAGAATCCGCAGTCGTTGCGCATTGCCCTGCAAGTCGCCGGTTCGATGTCGCGCGGCTCGGCGCTGAGCGTCGGCGAAATCATCGGCGCCGGGCTGTTGGCGCGGGTTGACGGCGCCATTGTTGCCACGCCAGACGCCCAACCGCAGTCCTTCGATTTTGGTGACGGCCCGGCACTCTGCGCGCCGCTGTCGTTTGGCGACTTGGTCACGGGCTGGCATTCGACCGGCATTCCAAACATCGCCATGTTTGTCCACCTCGGCGGCGATGCCTTCCCCGAAGGCGATCTGTCGCGACTGCCCGACGGCCCCAGCGCCGAGCAACGCGACGCCCATCGCGCCCGCGCCGTGGCCGAAGTCACTGGCGCCGATGGCTCGGTTGCGCGCTCGGTGATCGAGACGGTCAACGGCTACAGCTACACGCCGTTGGCGGCAGTGGCAGCGGCGCGCCGGGTGCTCGATGGCGAACGCCAGACAGGCTTCGCCACGCCGGGCCAGGTGTTCGGCGCCGGGTTTGCCGAGACGATTGCTGGCACGACGATTACTGATTTCTAGCGCTATAAACAGTCAGCGCAGCAGGTTCATGCAGAACCCGGCTGCGCCTGCTGCGCAAACCATTCCATCACCACCGCACTCGCCGGATGCAGCGCCGCCGACGGTTGAGGGCACAACGCATACACTCCCCGCGTCCTCAGTGGCTGCCCAAATGGCACCACCAAAACCCCGCGATCCAGTGATTCCTGGGCCAGGGTCAAATCGGTCATCGCCACACCCAACCCGCGCGCCGCTGCGTCCAGCGCCAGTTCGTCGAGATTGAACGGAATGTGCCGGTAATCCTCTAGCGATTTGCCGCCGTTCGCCGCCAGCCAATCGATCCACGCTTGCTTGTCCGCCGAGCGGTGCAGCAGCGCAAAACCCACCAACTGATCCATCGAATTCAGCGGGCCGACGCCGGGCGCGCAGACCGGCACCAGCGCTTCCTCGAACAGGGTAAGGCTGGCGGGATCGTTCGACGGTTCTGGCAAGTAAAGAATGTAGGCGTCGCTGTCACTGGCCGGCTCGACGAGCTCGGTGGCCACGGTTTCGATTGACAGCGAGACGTCCGGGTGACGCCGGTAAAAGTCGCTGAGTTTGGGCAACAACCAGCGCACCGCCAGCGAGACGTGCATGCGAATGCGGAACGGGCGTTTTTGCGGCGAGAGGCGGTCTTCGAGGGTTTTCAGTTGTTCGAGGATCGACCGTGCGCTGGTCAGAACCTGTTCGCCTTCAACAGTCAGTTGAATGCTGCGGCTGCTGCGCACAAACAGCGGCACGCCGAAATGGCTTTCCAGTTGCTGGATTTTTCGGCTGACCGCGCTCTGCGTCAGGCACAGCTGCTGCGCGGCGTGGGTGAAACTGCCGCAATCGGCAACCTCTACCAAAGCCTGAAGGCCCTGAAGCGAGGGCACGTGACGAATCTTATCCATGCGTTTTGTGAATGCCAGAATGAATTTATAACGTTGGTTGGATCGCCTTCGGCCCGCTAGATTTCAGGCATGGCGGCGATGGTGCTCATGCGTGAAGAGCATAGAGCAGCGCGAATGACAGTCAACCGAGGTGACGCATGGAAAATGTATGTGGCTGGATCGCGCAGGCGGGCAATTCGCCGTTGCGTGGTCGCCTGAGCGGCACGCAAAAAGCCGATTGGCTGGTGATCGGTGCTGGCATTACCGGGTTGTGCGCGGCGCATTCGCTGGCCGAACTGCACCCTCAGGCGCGCATCGTGATTGTCGATCGGCAGCGTGCGGCGCAAGGCGCATCGGCGCGTAATTCCGGGTTTGTGGTGGCGCACGAACATCCGAGCGTGGATGAATTGATCGGGCACCACGGCTTTGCCGGATACCAAACAGACACGGCGATTTCCCGCGCCGCCAGCCAGGAAGTGCGCCAACGCATCGCCCGTCATGGCATCGAGTGCGACTTGCGCGAAGCCGGTTATTTCTTTGCTGTCAGCGACCCGGCGAAGCTCACGCACGTCGAGGAAAAACTCCAGACCCTGCACGCCGTCGGCGCTTCTGCTGATTTTCTTCAAGGTGAGCAACTCAAGCAAAAACTCGGTACGGCGCACTATCAAGCGGCGATCTGGTGTGGCGGCAGCGATGGCAATGGCAGCGGCAATGGCAACGCCTTGCTGCAACCGGCGAAGTACGTGAAGGGTTTGCTTGATGCGTTGCCGCCGAACGTCACCCTTTACGAAAACACCGACATCAGCGGCTTGCAGCGCTTGAGCGGCGCACGCATTCGCGCGCAAGGCGTTGACGGCTGCGTCGAGGCCGGCCAAGTGCTGGTGTGCCTGAACGCGTTTATCCCGCGCGCCGGGATTGCCGACAGCGGCACCTTCCCGATGGAGCTCAGCGCCAGCCTGACTCGGCCGTTGACCGAGGCGGAATTTGACGCCATTGGCCGCGTCGAGCCGTGGGGCGTGTTGTCGACGCGGCCGTTGGGCGCCACGGTGCGCCTGACCCCGGACCGTCGAGTGATGATCCGCAACACCGCCGAATACCGCTCGCGGGATCTGTCCACCGCTGAATTGTCAGTGCGCAGAAAACACCATGTACTCGGGTTGCAGCGGCGTTTTCCGTTTTTGCAGGAGCAGGACATTCAGTACACCTGGACCGGCCATCTCAGCGCCTCGCGCTCTGGCCAGGCGTATTTCGCCAAAGTCGAGGAGGGTGTGTTTGCCGTGGCCGGCTGCAATGGTTCCGGCGTAGCGCGCGGCACGTTGTGGGGGCGCTTGCTCGCGCAAATGTCTTCAGGCATCGACTCGCCGCTGCTGGCCTCGGTGATGCAACGCGCCCAACCCGGCTGGCTGCCGCCCAAACCATTGCTCGATATCGGTGCCATGCTGCGAATGCGCGTGGAGGCGGTCAGGGCCAGAACAGAAATCTGAATCGCGGTTCTCCTAAAACAAAATTATTAAACCAGGTGATCAAACATGCGCGTCAATCCTGTTTCCCTCGCGGTCGTGCTTACGACGTTCCCGGCAATCAGTTACGCCGACGAACAGGTGAATATTTCCAACTGGAGCGGTTACATCGCCGAAGACACCTTGCCCAGTTTCACCAAGGCCACCGGGATCAAGGCAACTTACGACATTCACGACAGCAACGAAGTGCTTGAATCGAAGTTGATGACCGGCAACACCGGGTATGACGTGGTCAGCCCGTCGAACCATTTCATGTCGCGGCTGATCAAGGCCGGGGCGATTCAGAAACTGGATAAAAGCCAACTACCGAACTGGCAAAACCTCGACCCGGCGCTGCTGAAAAAACTCGAAGTCAATGATCCGGGCAACCAGTACGGTTATCCCTACATGTGGGGCACGGCGGGGATCGGTTACAACGTCGAGAAGATCAAGGCGATCTTCGGCACTACCGACGTCACGCATTCCTGGAAGCTGTTTTTTGACGAGGACAACATCAAGAAGTTGAGCCAGTGCGGCGTGGCGATTATCGATAACCCGACACAGATCCTGCCGATCACCCTCAACTACCTGGGGCTGCCGCACCACAGTCACCAAGCGGCGGATTACGCCAAGGCTGAGCAGGCGCTGCAGAAGATTCGTCCTTACGTTCAATACTTCCACACCTCGAAGTACGTCAGCGACCTGGCCAACGGCAATATCTGCGCAGTTATCGGTTTTAACGGCGACATCGTGCAAGCGGCCGCCAGTGCCAAGGAAGCCAATAACGGCATCAACATCGCTTATTCAATTCCTGACGAAGGCTCGACGTTATGGATGGACATGGTGGTGATGCCCAAGAGCGCGCCACACGAGAAGAATGGCTACGCCTACATGAACTATCTGCTGGAACCGAAAGTAATCGCCAACATCAGCAGCAGCGTGCATTACGCCAATGCCAACTTGGCGGCGGACCCATTTGTCAGCGCCGAAGTGAAACAGGACGCGGCGATCTACCCGCCGAAAAACGTGCTGGAAAAACTCTTCACCGTCGAAGACTTGCCGCCGACCATTGCGCGGCTGACTACGCGGTTGTGGAATAAGTTGAAAACCGGTACTTGATCTGACTGAAGTCCAGGGCGCGGACCTCGTCGCGCCTTGCGAACCTGCCTTATATGGCTCGTGAGGCCGGGGTTCTGATCTGGCGTGGGCAAACAAGGCAATTTGCTGGCCCCCAAGAGGCCGCGCAATCGCCAGAATCGCCGCACTTTCAGATGCTTGGGTGAAATTCAATTGCGCAAACTAGTGATCTCGCTGGCGGTGGCGGGCGTAGCAATGTCGGTCGAATCAATGGTGGTCGAGGCCAAAGAGCTGAAGCCCAATGACCGGTATATGTGCAGCTGGGGTGCGGGGACGGCGGCGCGGGCGCAGGAACTCAAGTTGCAGGGCGTCTCTTTATATGCCGCGCGGCAGAAGATCCAGAGCTACAAGTTCAGCAAGGCGTGGATGCGCATGATGGCCATGGGCATTACCGAACAGACTTACGACAGCCAGTCGCGCTTCAAACCCGAGGCGATTCGCAAGAGCTTTTACGACGATTGCGTCCGCTACAAGTTGGCGCGCAAATGAAGTTTCGGTGCAGACGCGCGGCGTGATGAAATAGCCGCCCGTTTCTGCAAGTCCATCGGATAGAGAGCCGCTAGATGAACCACGCCGCTGTAATGACCTCCGCGCTGGTGCTGTGCGCCGCACTTTTCGGCAATACGGCGCATGCCGCTGGCGATGCCGAAGCGGGCGGCAAGTTGTTTAGCCGCATGTGTGGCGGTTGTCATCAAGTTGGCGAATCGGCGCGCAACGGCTTCGGCCCGCAGCTTAACGGCGTAATCGGGCGCACGGCGGGCAGCGCTGAAGGTTATCAATACTCGGAGGCGATGAAATCTTCCGGTGTGATCTGGGACCGGGAAACCCTGGCCAAGTACATCGAAGACCCGAAAGGTGTTGTCTCCGGGACCCGAATGATCTTTTGGGGCATCAGCGACCCGGAAAAAATCGAAAACCTGCTGACGTATCTGCAGACTTTCCAGCCCTGAAGCCTTGAGTGAAATCAGGGTTCAAGGCGCGCAATGTGCCGTCTACCGGGCAGTCGTGAAATTCAATGAATCTTCCGAACTGGCGTGAATCGTAAGAATTAGAGCGGCACAAAGCCGCGATTCTTTTGGATTTGATACTGCCAGGTAAACCTATGACACTCCTTCAGACCCTTACAGGCACGCCAGTAGGTCATCCGGTGGTAGCCGACGCCAACCAGACCAAGGCCATTTACGAAGCCTTGATGCAGCCGAGCGAAAAATTGCGCCAGGTCGATGTGGTGGATTTCCTGCAACAGCAGTTGGCCCTCGCTGACCACGAAACCTGTGACGTGCCGGCCATGCCGGAACACCTTGAAGACTGGATCGGCCGAGGTGTCGGCAAAGTCGCCGAGCAATATGCCGCTTACTTGAAAGAACGCCATGCCGGCGCGCCGCGCCGATTCTTCGCCGGCCGCAGCCATGCGATGTACTTCCTGCAGCATGTGGCCCCGACCAAACTGGTTGATGGCGCCTGGCTATATGGGATGTTGCCGCATTGGGCGGACTATCGTTTTCACGGCTTGATTCGCACTTATCTTGAAGAGCTGGGCGATGGCGACCCGGCACTCAATCATGTGTCGCTGTATAAAAAGTTGGTTGCCGACGTTGATTGCGACCCCGGCTACACGCTGGAGGACGAGTATTACCTGCAAGGCGCGATTCAACTTGCGCTCGGCCAGCACGGCACCGAATTCCTTCCTGAGGTCATTGGCTACAACCTCGGTTACGAACAACTGCCGCTGCACTTGTTGATCACTTCTTTCGAGCTGAATGAACTGGGAATCGACCCGTATTACTTCAGCCTGCACGTGACGATTGATAACGCCAGCACCGGACATGCGCGCAAAGCGGCGCAGAGTGTATTGTCGCTGATGCCGATGGGTGCCGAGCGCGACGACTTCTATCGTCGGGTGATTCAGGGCTACAAACTTAATGAATTGGAGGTTTGTTCGACCTCGATCATCAAGTCGTTCGATCTTTATCAAGAAGTGGTGGCGATGCTGGAACGCAAGCGGACGTTCGGCCAGCACATGCATTCCGACTATTGCCGTCTCGAAGGCCTGACCATTAACGAGTGGCTGGCCAAACCCGAGCAGATCCCCGGTTTCCTTGATGCCTTGCTGAACAAAGGCTGGATTCGCCGCCATGAAGACCCGGCCAACAGTCGTTTCTGGAAGTTGATCGATGGCGCCGGTGCGCCGATGTTCGGGGTGTTCTCGGAATACGAAAAACAATTGCTCTGGGACTGGATCGCGGGCGATCGCCTGGTTGAGGAAAGCGCTGGCGTTACGTCCAATGCATTCCGCTTCCAGTTCCGCAGCAAGAGTGCCGCGCAACAGGAACTGCCGTCTTCGGTAGAGCAAATCGACCCGGACTTGCAGGGTTTGATCAGCGCGCTGAAACGCTGTGCGGCCGGCGAGAAAATGTCTTTGCTCAAGGACTTCATGTGTCCCGCCATGCACGCCACGCCAGCGGGGCTGTATGCCACGCGCGAGTTCGTCAAAGTGATGAGCGAGAACATCAAAGGGCTGCACGCATGAGCGGCCAGGATCGAGCGCTAGTGCAAAGTTCGACTGACTTGCGGGCTTCGTTGTTGCAGTTGGGCCAGCTGTTAAAGAACAGCGGCTATACGTTCGTCACGCCGACGCCATTAACCCATCAGCGGGTCAACGAGCGCCCGGAAAATGCCCTCGGCGAAACCCTTCGAGACGCGTTTGGCTGGAACAGGTTCTTTGAATCGGGCTTGTTGAACCAAGAAGAAGAGGGCGCGCTGATTGAAAATGGGCTGCTGCAATATGACGGCTCGCGCCTGAAGAGTGCGGTCAGATGGTCGTCGCTGGATGGCTTGTTACTGGTGCATTCGGCATTCCCGACCACGGCAGAAGACTCGGTGTTCTTTGGTCCTGATACTTATCGTTTCGCCCAGTCGATTCAGCGTCATCTCACCAGCAATCAGCACCCAATCAAACGTGCGATAGATATCGGTTGCGGAACCGGCGCCGGGGCGTTGTTGATTGCCAGAGCTGAAACCCAGGCCGAAGTGCTGGCGGTGGATATCAATCCTAAAGCGCTGAGTTTCACCGAAGTGAATGCAGAACTTGCCGGCCTGAACAATGTGCGTTGCCGCTCCAGCAATGTGCTTAACGACGTGGACGGCGAATTCGATCTGATTGTTGCCAATCCGCCTTACATGAAAGACGCAAAAAAACGCGCTTATCGCCATGGTGGTGATTCGCTCGGCGCGGACTTGTCTGTACGCATAGTTCGCGAGTCGATCGAGCGCTTATCCGTTGGCGGTTCGTTATTGCTGTATACCGGCGTCGCCATCGTCAACGGCGAAGATCCGTTTCTCGCTGCGATGCGCGAGTGCCTGGATAACCAACAGCTCGATTGGAGTTACCGCGAACTTGACCCGGATGTGTTTGGCGAAGAATTGCTGGTGCCAGGTTATGAAGTTGTCGATCGAATCGCCGCTGTGGAGTTGATCGTCACGCCACGCGGGAAACATTAATCATTGGTTTAGCGCTGTCAGGTGCAGTTGCTCTTTTACTGGATACCGTCATGAACTCATTCAAGAACCTGCTGACCCCGGAACAAGAACACAGACTGTGTGCGCTGGATGCGTGGCACCAAGCGCTGGATAACTGTTCGCTGCGCAGGGAATGCCCGGATGCTTATCATGAAGAGTTGCTGCGCTTGGCTGATGAAATGGATCGTCAGGGCATTGTTAACTGGGAAGAGTGGCGTGATTTGCGCGTAGAAGCGGATGCCGCTTACATGCGCGCCGTGGCGGGCGGCGATTATCACGGGGTGGCGAATTCGGTCACTTCGATTTAGCCCTGTCCGTTTGGCGCTATACCCTGGGTTATTGGCGTTAGTCGGTCATGTTACTGGCGCGTAGAGTGAGCGCACTGTTCCCGGCGCCCGGATAAACCCTGATGACCCGTCCCCGTTTCTTACCCGATAACTTCACCCTTACGCTGATTGCCGTGGTGCTCCTGGCCAGTTTCCTGCCGGCCAGTGGTCAAGTAGCCGTCGGTTTTGGCTGGCTGACCAACATCGCCATTGCGCTGTTGTTCTTCCTGCATGGCGCCAAACTGTCGCGTGAATCGATCATTGCCGGGGCAGGGCATTGGCGCCTGCATTTGCTGGTGTTCAGCCTCACCTTCGTTTTGTTCCCGATCATCGGACTCGCGCTGAAGCCGCTGCTTTCGCCGCTGATCGGCGACGATCTGTACATGGACATGCTCTACCTCTGCGCGCTGCCGGCGACGGTGCAGTCGGCGATTGCCTTCACTTCACTGGCGCGCGGCAACGTCCCGGCGGCGATTTGCAGTGCGGCGGCATCGAGCCTGTTCGGGATCTTTCTCACGCCGTTGCTGGTGACTTTGCTGCTGGACGTGCATGGCGACGGCGGCTCGACCATCGACGCCATTCTGAAAATCAGCGTGCAATTGTTGCTGCCATTCGTGGCCGGACAAATCGCGCGGCGCTGGGTCGGCAACTGGGTGGCGCGCAACAAGGGTTGGCTGAAATTCGTCGATCAGGGCTCGATCCTGCTGGTGGTCTACGGCGCCTTCAGCGAGGCGGTGAACGAAGGCATCTGGCATCAGATTCCGCTGTGGCAACTCGCCGGGCTGGTGCTGGTGTGCTGCATCGTGCTGGCGCTGGTGCTGCTGGCGTCGTCCTTGCTGGGCAAGGTCTTCGGTTTCAATCAGGAGGATCGCATTACCATCCTGTTCTGCGGCTCAAAGAAGAGCCTCGCGACCGGGGTGCCGATGGCGCAAGTACTGTTCGCCGGCAGCACGCTGGGCATATTGATTCTGCCACTGATGCTGTTCCACCAAATTCAGCTGATGGTGTGCGCGGTGCTGGCGCAGCGTTACGCCAATCGCCAAGAGTCGGTGGCGGAAATGATGGGGCAGGTGGATCCGTGATGGCGCTTTAGGTTTCTGGTTGATTCATCAGGTTTCAGGCACTTACACGGCGACTACCGGTGTCACCTCTGGCTTCACAGTTGCTGCGGTGATATCCCATGTCTGCAGGATCTGCGTGATGGCCGCGTCGATGACTTCATGCGCCACATTGTCTCGGGCGAGAATCGAAATGCCCTGCAAGAAGCTGTCGAACACCGTGGCCATCGCCGGCGCGTGGACAGTGGCGGGCAGATCACCGGCAGCGATCCCGCGCTCGACGCACGATTGCAGGCCTGCACGAGTGCGCTCGCGGGACTGCGTCAGGGCATCGGTGACCCGCGCGTTTTCCGGGCTGGGCGCGCTCATGACACCGAGAGCGACCATGCACCCCTTCGGATGCCCATCCTCACATTGCATACGCGCGGACTGGCGCAACGCGCGCTCGATTGCCTGCCGGGGTCCAAGGCTTTCGTCCCACAAACATTGCGTGACCTGGGCGAAGGTCGTCAGATAACGCTGCACGCACTCGGCAAACAATGCCTCTTTGGAGCCGAACGCCGCATAAAAACTCGGCGCGGAAATCCCGCCGCCCAGCCCGGCCTTCAACTGGGCGAGGGACGTCGCGTCATAACCATGCTGCCAGAACAGGTGCAACGCCTGCTCCACGGCTTGATCGCGGTCGAAATTGCGGGGGCGACCCATCTGCGCCATGTCCTGACTCCTGTGAAAGTTGAGATAAATACTAGTCGATACATAAGTCGTTGACAACGAGCAACGTCTGCCCGCAACATTTATATCGATCAGTATTTAAGTCTGAAAACTCTAATCAGGAGCATCCCTTGACCGCCTCAATAACGTTATCCGCAACGCCCGACCGGCTACCCATCGGCGCTTTGCTCGCGTTGGCCATGACCGGTTTCATCTGCATCGTCACCGAAACGTTGCCCGCCGGCCTGTTGCCGCTGATCAGTGAGGGCCTGGCGATCTCGCCCTCGATGGCCGGACAAATGGTCACTGCTTATGCGTTGGGATCGGTGGTGGCGGTCATCCCGATGACCATCGCCACGCGCGGATGGCGCCGACGCAACGTGTTGCTGCTGACCATCGTCGGTTTTCTGATCTTCAATTCGATCACCGCGTTGTCGTCCCACTACGGCGTGACGCTGGTGGCGCGCTTCTTCGCGGGTGTCGCAGCGGGGTTGGCCTGGAGCCTGTTGGCTGGCTACGCCCGGCGGATGGTTGCGCCCGAGCAACAGGGCAAGGCGCTGGCGCTGGCGATGGTCGGAACGCCGATAGCCCTGTCGCTGGGGGTGCCGCTGGGTACTTGGCTGGGAGGGCTCGTCGGTTGGCGCACGACGTTCGGGATGATGTCCGGATTGACCTTGGTGTTGATCGCTTGGGTGTTGCTGAAAGTCCCGGATTACCCGCCGCAAGCCGCGCATCAGCGCCGCTCGCTGCGTGCCGTGCTGACCACGCCGGGCGTGCGGCCGGTACTGGCCGTGGTGATCAGCTGGATGTTGGCGCACAACATTCTGTACACCTTTATCGCACCATTCGTGGCTCCGGCGGGTTTGGGCAGCCAGGTTGATCGGGTGTTGTTGGTGTTTGGTGTCGCCGCGCTGGCAGGCATTTGGCTGACCGCGAAACGCGTCGAGCTGTCGTTGCGCATAACCGTGCTGGCGAGCCTGGCCGCACTTGCGGCGGTGTGTCTGGCGTTTGCATTGGCAGGCAGCGGGCCGCTGGTGATCTATGGTGGCGTGGCAGTGTGGGGGCTGAGTTTCGGCGGCGCGGCGACGTTGCTGCAAACGGCATTGGCGGACGCTGCGGGTGAGGGCGCGGATGTCGCGTTGTCGTTGAATGTCGTGGCGTGGAACAGCGCAATCGCAGGGAGCGGCGTAGTCGGCGGCGTCATGCTCGACAAGTGGGGCGTAGGCGCTTTTCCGTGGACGATGTTGCTGCTGACCGGTTTGGCATTTGCGATTGTCTGGTGCGCGCGAGCCCATGGCTTTCGGCCGGGTCCACGTGCATCACGTCATGCCAAACAGCCGCTGGGTTGAACTATAAACTGACCGACAAGTCAGGATAATCAGCTGCTTTCCTTCCACATCGAGGATCAACCATGCATACCTTCACCCTGGAATACCTGTTTAACGGCGAGCCGCGCACCCAGGCTTTTGAGTTCAAGCAGTCGCAGTTGTCCGTGCATGACGCGGCGATGCACTTGCTGCAACTGCATTTCGGTGACAGCGAAAACAGCCTGATCATGCCTACTGCCGACGCGACACCGGAAGAGATTCTGGCCCAGGCCGAGTTGGTCGGAATCACCCGCATACGGGTCGTCGACTAACCGCAGGAACGGCACCTGATCAATCGCCCCATCTGGCGACGTGGGGCGATTGCCTGTTAGCTTAGCCGGCTAAAACAAAAAATCAGGAGTCATCGATGCATCCGATTCGTCTCGGTCTGGTGGGCTACGGCAAGATTGCCCAGGATCAACACGTTCCCGCCATCCATGCCAACCCGGCGTTTCAGTTGGTGGCTGTCGCAACGCAAGGGCAGCCGTGCGCCGGGGTAGAGAATTTTCAGTCCCTGAGCGAGTTGCTGGAGAAAGGTCCGCAGGTTGATGCGATTGCCTTTTGCACGCCGCCGCAAGGGCGATTCGCGTTGGTCCAACAAGCGCTGGCCGCCGGCAAACATGTGCTGGTAGAAAAGCCGCCCTGCGCCACGTTGGGTGAGGCCATGGCGCTGGTCGATCAGGTTGCAGCGCAGGGCGTCAGCGGCTTGTTCGCCTGGCATTCGCGTTACGCGCCGGGCATCGAGGCTGCGCGGGACTGGCTCGCTTCGCGCACTTTGCAAAGCGTGCAAATCGACTGGAAAGAAGACGTGCGCAAGTGGCACCCCGGCCAGACCTGGATCTGGCAACCGGGTGGTCTGGGCGTTTTCGATCCGGGCATCAATGCCTTGTCGATCGCCACGCATTTGCTGGCGCTACCGCTGTTCGTCGAGTCCGCCGAACTGCGCGTGCCGAGCAACTGCCAGTCGCCGATTGCCGCATCGATAAAAATGTCCGACGCGCGCCAACTGGATGTCCGCGCGGAATTCGATTTCGACCACGGTCACGACGAACTCTGGAGCATCGAAATCCGCTGCACCGAAGGCGTCCTGCGCCTCGACAACGGCGGTGCGTTGTTGAGCATCGACGGCGTACGTCAAGCGGTGTCGGAGGAGGGCGAATACGCGGCGGTGTACCGGCATTTCCAACAGCTGATCAGCGACCAGGCCAGCGACCTCGATGTGCAACCATTGCGCTTGGTAGCGGACAGCTTTTTCGTCGGCAGTCGTGCGGCGGTTGAGCCGTTTTACGACTGAGCTTCAGTCCGCAGGGTCGAGCAAATGCACCAGGCGCGGCTCGATGTCGTCATCCCGAACCTCCAGTAATGCCAGCGTCACCGGCAACTTGAAGCGTCGCGGACCGGCGCTTCCGGGATTTATGTAAAGGCGTTCACTGCGCCACTCGATGCAGGGTTTGTGCGAGTGGCCGGTGATCACCAGCCGCGTCTCGGGCGCAAGATTGGCCGCAACGTCGGCGATGTCATGCACCAGCAAGGTCTGCCAGCCGTTGAGATCGAAAGTCAGCACGTCAGGGATCTGCGCCGCCCACGCCGATTTCAAATCGTTGTTGCCGCGCACCACGTGGACCGGGGCGAAGGCGACGAGTTGCGCGAGGATCTCGGCATTGCCGATATCACCGGCGTGGATGATCTGCTCGCAACCTTGCAGCGCGGCAATCGCTTGCGGCCGGAGCAGGTTGTGCGTGTCGGAAATGATCGCGATTTTCATCAGATGCGCAATACCTGGCTGGAAACTCTGTAGGAGCAAAGCTTGCTCGCGATGACGGCTGAACATTCAGCATCGATGTCGAATGCCAAGCCCCAATCGCGAGCAAGCTTTGCTCCTACAGGGACTGTGTTTTGGTGCCGAAATTCAAGGCGCTTGTCGCATAAAGTTGACATGCCCGAGATTGCTCGACAGAGTCGCGCCCCGATCCGGCCGGTGTGTCGGCTTCCGTGGTGAAAAGGAATTGCAGTTGAACGAACACACATTGTCGATGCGCCTTGAGCGTGTCGCGGCGCATGTGCCTGCGGGGGCGCGGCTGGCTGATATCGGCTCGGATCACGCCTACTTGCCGGTGGCGTTGATGCGCCGAGGTCTGATCGCGGCGGCGGTGGCGGGAGAGGTGGCGTTGACGCCGTTCAATGCAGCGCAGCGCACCGTGCGCGAGAGCGACCTCGACGCGCAGATCAGCGTGCGCCATGCCAGCGGCCTGGCGGCGATCGAGCCCGGCGATGCGATCAACGCGATCAGCATCTGCGGCATGGGCGGCGAGACCATTCGCGACATCCTCGACCGCGGCAAATCGCGCCTCATCGGCAATGAACGGCTGATCCTCCAACCCAATGGCGGCGAGCAGCCATTGCGCCAATGGCTGATGGACAACGGCTACCGAATCCTCTGCGAAGAACTGCTGCGGGAAAACCGTTTCTACTACGAAATCATCGTCGCCGAACGCGCCGAACCGGTGACTTACAGCGCCGAAGAACTGTACTTCGGACCTTTGCAAATGCAGGCCCGCAGCCCGGATTTTCTCGCCAAGTGGCAGCGCATCCTGCGCGAGAAGCACAAGACCTTGAGCGGTTTCGCCAAGGCGCGGCAGGCCGTGCCGGAGTCGACGCTGGAAGAAATCGCGCAGCAGGCGCGATGGATTACCGCGCTGCTGGCGTGAGGTTAGAACGCAATATTTCCAGCAACAGCCTGAACGCCGGTTTGGACTGGCGGCGGCTCGGATAATAGAGGTGGTAGCCGCTGACCATCGGGCACCAGTCTTCGAGGACGCGCACTAGCCGGCCGGCCTCGATATGTTGCTCGACGATATCTTCCGGGAGATGAGCAAGTCCGACCCCGGCAAGGGCGAAGTCCAGCATCAGCGGCACCGTGTTGCAGATCAGCTGACCTTCCGCCCGGACTTTCAGCTCATGCCCATTCTTGGCAAACGGCCACGACCACAATCCCCCCGATGTCGGCAAACGCAGATTGATGCCGATGTGCGCGGTCAAATCGTGCGGCGTTTTTGGTGGCGGTCGACGCGCAAAATACGCCGCAGAACCGACCACCGCTTGACGAAAGTCAGGGCCGATGCGCACCCCGATCATGTCTTTGGCCACCTGTTCGCCAAGGCGAATTCCTGCGTCGTAGCGCTGTTCGACAATGTCGACCAAACCGTAGTTGTCGTTGATTTCGACGCTCACCTGCGGGTAGTCGAGCATCAGTTGGCCGACTGCCGGCGCCAGAATAGTCGCCGAGGCGTGCTCGACGGAAGTGATGCGCAAGTTGCCCGCCGGTTTGCCGCTCAATTCTTCAAGGTCGGCGAGCCCGGCTTCAATCCCGTCGAAGTGCGGCGCGATGGTCCCGATCAAGCGCTCGCCGGCATCGGTGGGCGAAACGCTGCGGGTGCTACGGGTCAGCAATTGCACGCCTAATCGGCTTTCGAGCTTGCGAATGGTGCGGCTCAGCGCCGGTTGCGATACGCCCAATTGGGCGGCGGCTTTGGTGAAGCTGCGCTCGCGTGCCACCGTCAGGAACGCGGCCAGGTCGTTGACGCTGTCCCGCATGATTGATACCCCAGGGTTATAAGTACGTTCCGAACATACCATCTAATCATTTGTGGGAGGCACTGTTAGATTGGCCGCACATTGACGGCGGGGCGCATTTGACCGCACTCGGCTCGGCCAGCGGCAGCACAGATTCAGGAGTGATTATGGGCAGCGATAAACCGGTTGGCGTATGCACTTTGCTGGGACGCCGCGACTTCATCACCAAAGCCGCACTCGCGGGGGCGGCTTTGGCGGTTGGACATTCAGCCTGGGCAGGGTCTGCTGTCCAGCCCACCGTCATCACCGAGGCCAAAAAACCCAACCCAGGAACAGCAAACATGAACAAGCGTCATTTGGGCAATTTGCAGGTGTCGGCCATCGGCGCCGGCTGCATGAGTATCAGCGCCAACTACGGCCCGCCCGCCGACATCGAGCAAGGCATCCAGACCCTGCGAACGGCGTTCGAGCAAGGCGTGACCTTCTTCGACACCGCCGAGGTGTACGGCCCTTACACCAATGAAGAATTGCTCGGCAAAGCGCTCAAGCCATTTCGCGATCAGGTGAAAATAGCCAGCAAATTCGGCTTTGCGATTGACGGCACCATCGGGCTCGATAGCCGTCCGCAGCACATTCGCAAAGTCGTCGAGCAATCGCTAAAGCGTTTGCAGACCGATCGCATCGACCTTTACTACCAGCATCGCGTCGATCCGAATGTGCCGATCGAAGACGTCGCCGGAACGATCAAGGATTTGATCGCCGAAGGCAAAGTCGTGCATTTCGGCCTGTCTGAAGCCAGTGCGAAAACCCTGCGCCGCGCCCATGCCGTGCAGCCGGTGACGGCCATTCAGTCCGAATATTCGTTTTTCTGCCGTGACCCTGAGCGCAACGGCGTGCTCGCCGCGTGCGAAGAATTGGGCATTGGTTTCGTGCCGTGGGCGCCGTTGGGGGAGGGCTTCCTGACCGGCACCATGGACGCCAATACCCGATTCGATCCGGCGACCGATTTCCGTGGCAGCTTCCCGCGCATGTTCCCCGAGAACATGACCGCGAACATGCCAGTGGTGGAGATCCTGCGCCAAGTCGCCGCTGCCAAGGGAGGCACGCCGGCGCAAGTGGCGCTGGCGTGGTTGCTGGCGCAGAAACCCTGGATTGTGCCGATCCCCGGCACGCGCAGAGTCGATCACCTGACGGAAAACCTCGGCGCACGGGGTGTGCAGTTGACCGCCGCAGATGTGGCGGCGATGGAGGAGCAATTCGCGCAACTGACGGTGCACGGCGAGCGCATGTCCGAAATGCACATGCAGCAAATCGACCGTAGTTGATATGCGTCGTCGTACAACAAATTTTTTGTTTTCGATGCGTGTTCAGGGACTGAAGACTGCACCAGTTAACGCCTTGCAGCCAATGCCTGGCATGCGCACAGTCACATAATCCGACGGCCGTTCGATGACGAACGGCCATTTTTCCAATTGACAGCCGACTATTCATCTCGATATAAAAGGCGCAGTTGTACGACGACAGACGATATTGGGTCTGTTACACACTAAAAATAAAAAAGAGTGTCGGCCTATCATGAATCCAACCTGCGTACTCGCTTCGCTGAACGCCGCCCCCAGCGGTTCGCACCTGACGGCTTGCCACTGCGCCCAGTCAGGCCCGCCCCACACGCCATAGCACTTGCACCGCATCGACTCCGGCCATTGCGCCTGGAGCGCCTGTGCCTGCACGCTCTCACTGGTTGTCGAGAGCTCATCACCCTAGTCCAATAATAAAGTGATGCTATGAATCTGAACGAGCCCATCAATGCGCAACGCGTCGGCCAAGCCGTAGGTAACTATCGCTGGACGATCTGCGCGCTGTTGTTTTTTGCAACCACCGTCAACTACCTCGACCGCCAGGTGCTCAGCCTGTTGGCGCCGGGTTTGTCGACGGAATTTGGCTGGAGTAACTCCGACTACGCCAACATCGCGTCGGTGTTCCAGTTTGTGTATGCGATTTCCATGTTGTTCGCCGGTCGCGTGGTCGACAGAATCGGCACCAAAACCGCGTTTGTCGTGGCGATCGGGATCTGGTCGACTGGTGCCGTCATGCACGCTTTTTCGGTGCCGATGGGCGAGGGCATTGCGGCGGTGTGCAGCGCGTTCGGCCTCGCGGTGATTCCGGTGTCGATTGCCGGTTTCATGTTGTCGCGGGCGGTGCTGGCGATTGGCGAGGCGGGTAACTTCCCGATCGCGATTAAAGCGACTGCCGAATATTTCCCGAAGAAAGAACGCTCGTTCGCCACCGGCATTTTCAACTCCGGGGCCAACGTCGGCGCGATTCTGGCACCGATTTTCGTGCCGTTGATTGCCGGCCTGTGGGGCTGGGAAGCGGCGTTTATCGTGATTGGCATGTTGGGTTTTGTGTGGTTGGCGGTGTGGATCGCGCTGTATCAGAAACCTGAGCAGCAGAAGCGCTTGTCGGCGGCAGAACTGGCTTACATCCGCAGCGACGAACCGGTGCAAGTGATCGCCACCCCGGTGGCCGATGCGCCGGCGAAAAAAGTCTCGTGGTTCAAGTTGCTGACCTATCGCCAGACCTGGGCGTTTGCTTTCGGCAAGTTCATGACGGACGGCGTGTGGTGGTTTTTCCTGTTCTGGCTGCCGACGTACCTGTCCGCGCAATACGGCATGAAAGGCCCGGACATCGTTATCC
>NZ_MKGS01000136.1:0-59935 GCF_002836905.1 Pseudomonas sp. 43NM1
AAGGCTGGGTGCGCGAGGTGTATTTGCGCGGGCATGGCGAGGCCCTGGCTCTCGCAAAGCCAGTTGGCGCCCCGCCCCGACGCCGCTGTGCTGGACTGGTTGTTCGATCAAGGTTCGCTGACGCGACGGTTGATCCGTTTGTCGAATGATCGCTTCAGCGTCACGCCGCTGTTCGAAGGCTGGCAAATGCTGCGCGCCGACGAATGCGCGGCGCTGGAACTTGCCGAGGGCAGTGAAGGCTGGGTGCGCGAGGTGTATTTGCGCGGGCATGGCGAGGCCTGGGTGTTCGCCCGCAGCGTCGCCTCGCGCAGCGCGCTGCAGGACGACGGCTTGCACATGGACGAACTGGGCAGCCGCTCGTTGGGCGAGTTGCTGTTTTGCGACCAGGCGTTTCAGCGTCAGGCCATCGAGGTTTGTCACTATCCTCAG
Source organism: Pseudomonas sp. 43NM1 (assembly GCF_002836905.1). Taxonomy (NCBI): domain Bacteria; kingdom Pseudomonadati; phylum Pseudomonadota; class Gammaproteobacteria; order Pseudomonadales; family Pseudomonadaceae; genus Pseudomonas; species Pseudomonas sp. 43NM1. The sequence continues at coordinate 430 of NZ_MKGS01000136.1, forward strand.
GAATGGCTGCCGCTGGAGGCGCGGACACCCGAGTTGTGGGGCCGCCGCTCGCGTTTCGACCGGGGCGCGCTGAGCGTGCTGGTGGCCGAGATTTTCCTGCCGACCTTGTGGCTCGCCGCGCGCGCACATCCGGAGAATTGCTGATGTACACCCGCCTGCTCAAATCGCTGAATCGCTTCAATCCCCGGGCCTGGGATTTCATTCAGCTGACCCGAATGGACAAGCCGATCGGCATTTATCTGCTGCTGTGGCCAACGCTGTGGGCGCTGTGGATTGCCGGCAAGGGCTCGCCGTCGCTGGCCAACATTGTGATTTTTGTCCTCGGCGTGGTGTTGACCCGCGCCGGCGGCTGCGTGATCAATGACTGGGCCGACCGTAAAGTCGACGGCCATGTGAAACGCACCGAGCAACGGCCATTGGTCAGCGGCAAAATCAGCTCCAGGGAAGCGCTGGTGTTTTTTGCCGTGCTGATGGGCGTGAGTTTCCTGCTGGTGTTGTGCACCAATGCGACGACGATCTGGCTGTCGCTGGGCGGGCTGGCGCTGGCGTGCACTTACCCGTTCATGAAGCGTTACACCTACTACCCGCAAGTGGTGCTGGGCGCGGCGTTTTCGTGGGGCATGCCGATGGCGTTCACCGCCGAAACCGGCGACTTGCCGGCCGCCGCGTGGTTGCTGTACATCGCCAACCTGTTGTGGACGGTGGGCTACGACACGTACTACGCGATGACCGATCGCGACGATGATTTGCGCATCGGGGTGAAATCCACGGCGATTCTGTTTGGTGATGCTGACCGGGTCATCATTCTGACGTTGCAGGGTTTGGCGTTGGTGTGCCTGATGCTGGCCGGTTCGAAATTCGAGCTCGGTGGCTGGTTCCACCTCGGGTTACTGGCGGCGGCGGGATGTTTCGTCTGGGAATTCTGGTACACCCGCAGCAAGGAGCGGATGCGCTGCTTCAAGGCGTTTTTGCATAACCACTGGGCCGGGTTGGCGATTTTCGTCGGGATCGTGCTGGATTACGCGCTGCGCTGATTTCCGCGTGTATGTAGCAGCTGCCGGAGGCTGCGTTCGGCTGCGAAGCAGTCGTAAAATCTACCGGCGCGGTATTCCAGATAAACCGCATAAGCAGATTTACGACTGCTGCGCAGCCGAACGCAGGCTTCGCCAGCTGCTAGAGGTCGCTGCTTTCTGCTACTTGTGGACGACGTGCCAGACATCCTTCATGCCGTCACCCTTCATTTCTCCAGGTTTTTCGTCCTTCACAAACGTGTAGAGCGGCTTGCCGTCGTAGGCATATTGCATCATGCCGTCATCACGCTTGATGACCGTCCATTTGCCGTCATCCTTGGCACCCGCCGGCGCCATCAGCGGCGGCCAGTTCTTGGCGCAATCGGCGTTGCACATGGACTTGCCGTCGGCATCCTTGTCGAACGTATAAAGCGTCATCCCCTTATGGTCGACCATCATCCCGTCTTTCATCATCGCGGGGTCGGCAGCGAACGCCATCGACGGCAGAGCCAGGGCAGCGGCCAACATCAGGGCCTTGAGGGATTGCGTGAATTGAGTCATGGAAACCTTCTCTTGTGGTTGTCAGGATTCGGAATTAGAGCTTAGTCCAGGATCCCCACAATCGCCGTCGGACTAAAATACTGTCACACGACTGCAATAATTCCGTTATCTAATGCGGCGCAAGACAGTTAAATGACAAGAGGATTAAGGCATGGTTGGCAGGAGCATTCTGATCGTCGACGACGAAGCGCCCATTCGCGAAATGATCGCCGTTGCGTTGGAAATGGCCGGCTATGACTGCCTGGAGGCCGAGAACTCGCAGCAGGCCCACGCCATCATCGTCGACCGCAAGCCGGACCTGATTCTGCTCGACTGGATGCTGCCCGGCACGTCCGGCATCGAGTTGGCCCGACGCCTCAAGCGCGATGAGCTGACCGGTGATATCCCGATCATCATGCTCACGGCCAAGGGTGAAGAGGACAACAAGATTCAGGGCCTGGAAGTCGGCGCCGACGATTACATCACCAAGCCGTTTTCCCCGCGTGAGCTGGTTGCGCGCCTCAAAGCCGTGCTGCGCCGCGCTGGCCCGACCGATGGCGAAACCCCGATCGAAGTCGGCGGCTTGCTGCTAGACCCGATCAGCCATCGCGTGACCATCGACGGCAAACCTGCCGAAATGGGCCCGACCGAATACCGTCTGCTGCAATTTTTCATGACTCACCAGGAACGCGCCTACACCCGTGGCCAGTTGCTCGATCAAGTCTGGGGCGGCAATGTCTACGTAGAAGAGCGTACCGTTGACGTGCACATCCGGCGCCTGCGCAAAGCCCTCGGCGATGCCTATGAAAATCTGGTACAAACCGTGCGCGGCACCGGCTACCGTTTTTCTACCAAAGCCTGACCCGGACCTTCCCCGCCCGACAAGCTGACAAGGACGCGCGTTCACGTGAACCAAAACTGGCATGGCACCCTGATTCGCCACATGCTGCTGCTGGTCACCGCTTGCCTGGTGATCGGCCTGATTTCCGGCTATTACGGCTGGAGCCTGGCGGTCGGCATCGGCCTATACCTGGCCTGGACCCTCAAGCAATTGCTGCGTCTGCACGAATGGCTGCGCCTGCACAAACCCGATGAACCGCCGCCCGATGGCTATGGTTTGTGGGGCGAAGTGTTCGACAGCATCTATCACCTGCAACGCCGCGACCAACGCGTGCGCGGGCGTCTGCAAGCAGTGATCGACCGCGTTCAGGAATCCACCGCCGCGCTGAAAGACGCGGTGATCATGCTCGACAGCGACGGCAACCTCGAATGGTGGAACCGCGCCGCCGAAACCCTGCTCGGCCTCAAAACCCCGCAAGACAGTGGTCAACCGGTGACCAACCTGGTGCGCCATCCGCGCTTCAAGGAATATTTCGAGCAAGACACTTACGCCGAGCCGCTGGAAATCCCCTCGCCGATCAATGATCGCCTGCGCATTCAGCTGTACATCACCCGCTACGGCAACAACGAACACCTGATGCTGGTGCGCGACGTCACGCGCATCCATCAACTGGAACAGATGCGCAAAGACTTCATTGCCAACGTTTCCCACGAACTGCGCACGCCGCTGACGGTGATCTGCGGTTATCTGGAAACCCTGCTCGACAATGTCGAGGAAGTGAACCCGCGCTGGACCCGCGCCTTGCAGCAGATGCAGCAACAGGGCGGGCGCATGCAAACGCTGCTCAACGACTTGCTGCTGCTGGCGAAACTGGAAGCCACCGATTACCCGTCGGACAACCAGCCGGTGCCGATCGACGGCTTGCTGAAATCGATCAAAAGCGACGCGCAGCAACTGTCCGGGCAACGCAATCAGAAGATCACCCTGGAGGCCGACCCGACGATTCTGCTCAAGGGCAGCGAGGCCGAATTGCGCAGCGCGTTCTCCAATCTGGTGTTCAACGCGGTGAAATACACCCCGGCCGAAGGCAGTATCCGCATTCGCTGGTGGGGTGATGATCAAGGCGCGCACTTGAGCGTGCAGGATTCCGGGGTCGGCATCGACAGCAAACACCTGCCGCGCCTGACCGAACGTTTCTACCGCGTCGATTCCAGCCGCAACTCCGACACCGGCGGCACCGGGCTGGGCCTGGCGATCGTCAAACACGTGCTGTTGCGCCACCGTGCGCGCATGGAAATCAGCAGCGTGCCGGGCCATGGCAGCACGTTCACCTGCCATTTTGCCCCGGCGCAAGTGGCCAATTCGCGCACCCTCAGCGCCGCCGATTGATACCGGCCAGCACTCGCCACTAGGCAATCGCCAAGTCAGCCGCTACATTGGCGGACTTGTGCCTGCCCTTCAGGCACCGCATTTCCTCCTTTTTCGAATACACGGAATCCGCAAAACTCCATCATGGACCCATCCCCTGGCTTGACCCTCGCGACTCTCTTCGCCGATTTCGGCATGATTCTTTTTGCTCTGATCCTGGTTTTGCTCAACGGATTTTTCGTTGCGGCGGAATTTGCCATGGTCAAACTGCGCTCGACCCGCGTCGAGGCCATCGCTGAACAGAACGGCTGGCGCGGACACATTCTGCGCACCGTGCACAGTCAGCTCGATGCCTACCTCTCGGCGTGCCAGTTGGGTATCACCCTCGCCTCGCTGGGCCTGGGTTGGGTCGGTGAGCCGGCGTTTGCGCACATCCTCGAACCGCTGCTGGAAGCGCTCGGCGTGCAGTCGGCCGAAGTGATCAAAGGTGTGTCGTTCTTCGCCGCGTTCTTCGTCATTTCGTACCTGCACATCGTCGTCGGCGAGTTGGCACCGAAATCGTGGGCCATCCGCAAACCCGAGCTGCTGTCGCTGTGGACGGCGGTGCCGCTGTACCTGTTCTATTGGGCAATGTACCCGGCGATTTACCTGCTCAACGCCAGCGCCAACGCGATTCTGCGGATCGCCGGCCAGGGCGAACCCGGCCCGCACCACGAGCACCATTACAGCCGTGAAGAACTGAAACTGATTCTGCACTCCAGCCGTGGCCAGGACCCGAGCGACCAAGGCATGCGTGTTTTGGCCTCGGCGGTGGAAATGGGCGAGCTGGAAGTGGTCGATTGGGCCAACTCCCGCGAAGACCTGGTGACGCTGGAGTTCAACGCGCCGCTGAAGGAAATCCTCGCGCTGTTCCGTCGCCATAAATTCAGCCGTTACCCGGTGTACGACAGTGAACGCCAGGAGTTCGTCGGCCTGCTGCACATCAAGGATCTGCTGCTGGAACTGGCGGCGCTGGATCACATTCCGGAGTCGTTCAACCTCGCCGAGCTGACCCGTCCGCTGGAACGCATTTCGCGGCACATGCCGCTGTCGCAACTGCTGGAACAATTCCGCAAGGGCGGCTCGCACTTCGCCGTGGTTGAAGAGGCCGACGGCAACATCATCGGCTACCTGACCATGGAAGACGTGCTGGAAGTGCTGGTCGGCGATATCCAGGACGAACACCGCAAGGCTGAACGCGGGATCCTCGCGTATCAGCCGGGCAAGTTGCTGGTTCGTGGCGATACGCCGCTGTTCAAGGTTGAGCGTTTGCTGGGTATCGACCTGGACCACATCGAGGCCGAAACCCTCGCCGGGCTGGTCTACGAAACCCTGAAACGGGTGCCGGAAGAAGAGGAAGTGCTGGAAGTCGAAGGCTTGCGGATCATCATCAAAAAGATGAAAGGGCCGAAGATCATTTTGGCCAAGGTGTTGATGCTCGATTGATAGTCGGCTGGGCGCTTTTGTGGCGAGGGGGCTTGCCCCCGTTGGGCTGCGAAGCGGCCCCTAAATCCCGCAACCGCATAGTCCCTGACACACCGCATTCAGAGGATTTGGGACGGCTTCGCCGTCCAACGGGGGCAAGCCCCCTCGCCACAAATGATCTTCACCTGCCTCACTGCTTGCCCAACGCAAAGTTGGGCAACGCGCCCACCGGTTGATTGAACTGGTACGGAATCGACACCAGCCCCAGCCCGGTATTGCGCTGCACCACAAAGTGCAGGTGCGGGCCGCTGCTGTTGCCGGTATTGCCGGACAACGCCAACGCGCTGCCGACCATCACCCGCTGCCCTTCGCGCACGCTCACCGAACCTTTCTGCAAATGCAGGTACACGCCCATGGTCCCGTCGTCGTGCAGCACTCGCACGAAATTGCCTGACGGATCATTGCCGCGCCCGGTCTGACGGTTCTCGGTCTTCACCACCATCCCCGCGCGCGCCGCGATGATCGGCGTGCCTTCGGGCATGGCGATGTCCATGGCATAACGGTTCTTCGCCCCGAAGTGGCTGTATTGGCCGTTGGCGCCCTGGCTCAAACGAAACGGTCCTCCACGCCACGGGAACGGGTAACGATAGCCCTGAGCGGCGCCTGACGGGTCGCCCATCGAATATTGGAAGTTCGGGGTATACACCAGCGGTCTACCGCGAGAAATCGCCGTGAGCAGCGCCAGACGCGATTTGCTGCGCGCCGGCAACACGCGGCGAATCGGTTTGCCCGGCGCGCCTTTGACGTTGCTCAACCCGACGAAACTCAGCTCGATTTCCACCGGCGCATACAGGTCGTTGCGTACGAACACGGCGTCGGCGCCTTTCTGCTTTTTGATGTCGAGGTACACCTGGCGCTCAAGGTGCTCGACCATGCGATCGCGAAAAACGAACACCTGCGAGCCTTTGGTGGGGCGGTCGCTGTAGGAGACCACGCCATTGGCGTCTTTGGACTTGTAGATGGTCATCGCCCCCGCCGTGGCGGAAGCGAGCAACAGACCACAGAGAAACAACAGGCGCGCGAGCATGGGCAGGATTCTGTCGAGTAAGGCCTGGTGAGGAGCCTAGCAGGTGCAATGGACCTGGGTGGTCGGCAGATGTTTCAAGATGGGCGCGTCAGCGCGAGGGGTATTGAATTTGATCGACCCTTCGCGGGCAAGCCTCGCTCCTACAGGGTTTTGGGTTGGCCACACATTTTGTGAGCAACACCAATCAACTGTGGGAGCGAGCCCGCTGGCGATGGCGGACTGTCAGGCAACGAAGATCACGCGCCGGGGATGAAGTGCTTCTGCGCCGTACCACGGGCGATCAGGCGCGAGATGTAGTCGAGCTTCTGCGCGTCCTGATCGACGAAGCGGAAGGTCAGCTGCAACCATTCGCTGTCAGGCTTCGGTTCGTGGGCGACGATGGCGTGCAAGTAACCATTGAGGCGCGCGGTTTCTGCGTTATCGCCCTGCTCCAGGTCGAGCACCGCGCTTTCCAGCACTTGCGGCAAGGTGTCGCTGCGTTTCACCACCAGCAAGGCTTCCTTGAGGCTCAAGGCCTTGATCACGCACGGCTGGTTGCCGCTCGACAGACGCAATTGGCCCTGGCCGCGACCGGCAGGTGCCGCCGTCGCCGCAGGGGCCTTGGGCGGTGCGTTGTTGAGCAAACCACGCGATGCTGCAGCCGCCGGGGCCGGGGCTGGCGCGGCAGCCACCGGTTTGGCAAATGGATTGACTGGCGCGGCGCCGAGCACTTCAGTCTTGCCACCGGTCAATGCGCTGAGCGAATCGTTGCCGAACGCCGAGTTCATCTTGGTCGGCGCACTGTTCATCAATTTGTCGAGTTTGCCGACCTTGTTCAGCGCCTGTTTGACCTTGGTCAGCAGTTGTTCGTTGGTGAACGGTTTGCTGACGTAACCGGAAACGCCGGCCTGAATCGCCTGGACCACGTTCTCTTTGTCGCCACGGCTGGTCACCATCACGAACGGCATGCTTTTGAGGTTGTCTTGCTCGCGGCACCAGGTCAGCAGTTCGAGGCCGGACATTTCCGGCATTTCCCAGTCGCACAGCACCAGGTCGAACGCTTCGCGCGCCAGAATCGCCTGAGCCTTTTTGCCGTTGACGGCATCTTCGATGCGAATGCCCGGGAAGTAATTACGCAGGCACTTCTTCACCAGGTCACGAATGAACGACGCATCGTCCACGACCAACACACTGACCTTACTCATCCACAACCCCTTTAAAAAATCCCGGCAAGCATACCGCTTTGCTGGTGGCACATCGCCACAAACCTTCAGTCACGCCGGGACTTTTCGTTCGCGGGTGCTGCTTTCGAATTCGGTCCCACAAGCAAAAACGCCCGGCCGAATGGCCAGGCGTTTTAGTCAGGGCAATCCTACTTATCGTCAGCTTTGCCCGGAACATTAGCGGTTTCGCCACTTGTGCCTTCAACTTCTTCTTTCATGCGCTTGAGGCCAAGGTGACGCACGTCGGTGCCGCGCACCAGGTAAATCACCAGTTCGGAGATATTGCGCGCGTGGTCGCCAATACGTTCCAGCGAACGCAGCACCCAAATGATGCTCAAGACCCGCGAGATAGAGCGCGGGTCTTCCATCATGTAGGTCGCCAACTCGCGCAGCGCGGTCTTGTATTCGCGGTCGATGATCTTGTCGTACTGCGCCACCGACAACGCCAGGTCGGCGTCGAAACGGGCAAACGCGTCCAGCGCATCGCGGACCATGTTGCGCACCTGGTCGCCGATGTGGCGCACCTCGACGTAACCGCGCGGCGCCTCGCCCTCTTCGCACAACTGGATGGCGCGGCGGGCAATCTTGGTCGCTTCGTCGCCGATGCGTTCGAGGTCGATCACCGATTTGGAGATGCTGATGATCAACCGCAAGTCCGACGCTGCCGGCTGACGACGCGCGAGAATGCGCAGGCATTCTTCGTCGATATTGCGTTCCATCTGATTGATCTCGTCGTCGATCTCACGCACTTGCTGGGCCAGACCGGAGTCAGCCTCGATCAGTGCGGTGACGGCGTCGTTGACCTGCTTTTCCACCAGCCCGCCCATGGCCAGGAGGTGGCTGCGCACTTCCTCAAGCTCGGCGTTGAACTGTGCAGAGATGTGATGGGTTAAACCTTCTTTACTAATCATCTGTTTCGCTCCGCGAAAGTTGCAAGCTTCAAGCTGCAAGCTTCAAGCAGTTATGTATAAGTCCTGATATCGCACCGCTTCTCTCTTGCCGCTTGAAGCTTACGGCTTGCAGCTCTACGGCTAGCCGTAGCGCCCGGTGATGTAGTCTTCGGTCTGTTTCTTCGCCGGATTGGTGAACAGCGTATCGGTGTCGCCGAATTCCACCAATTTGCCCATGTACATGAACGCCGTGTAGTCGGAAACCCGCGCGGCTTGTTGCATGTTGTGGGTCACGATAACGATGGTGAACTTGGATTTCAGTTCGTAGATCAGCTCTTCGACTTTCAGCGTCGAAATCGGGTCGAGGGCCGAGCACGGTTCGTCGAGCAGCAGCACTTCCGGCTCCACGGCGATGGTGCGCGCGATCACCAGACGTTGCTGCTGACCACCGGACAAACCGAGTGCCGATTCATGCAGACGATCTTTGACTTCGTCCCACAATGCCGCGCCTTTCAAAGCCCACTCAACGGCTTCGTCGAGCACGCGTTTTTTGTTGATGCCCTGAATGCGCAAGCCATACACGACGTTTTCGTAGATGGTTTTCGGAAACGGGTTGGGCTTCTGGAACACCATGCCGACGCGACGACGCAACTCGGCGACGTCTTCGCCCTTGCGATAGATGTTGTGGCCGTAGAGGTTGATCGCGCCTTCGACACGGCAGCCGTCGACCAGATCGTTCATGCGGTTGAAAGTGCGCAGCAGCGTGGATTTGCCGCAACCCGACGGGCCGATGAACGCGGTCACGCGCTGTTTCGGGATGTTCATGCTGACGTCGAACAGCGCTTGTTTGTCGCCGTAGTACAGGCTCAGGCCCGGGACTTCGATGGCAACGGTTTCCTGCGCCAGGCTCAGGCTCTGCTTGTCGCGGCCCAGGGCGGACATGTTGATGCCGTGGGTATGTGTTTCGTGCTGCATGGGAGGCTCCCTGTGCTGACAAATTCGGTTCGGTTGCCCACTGGCCTCACAAAAATGGACCAGCAGTATTGCCGTTCTGTAGGAGCCAGGCTTGCCGGCGAAGGCGTCCTTGAAATCGCCTTCGCCGGCAAGCCTGGCTCCTACAGGGAGTGGCGTAATTAACTATCCAGCGCTTTGTATTTCTCGCGCAGGTGGTTGCGGATGTACACCGCCGACAAGTTCAGCGTGGCGATCACCAGCACCAGCAGCAGCGCCGTGGCGTACACCAGCGGTCGCGCCGCTTCGACGTTCGGGCTCTGGAAGCCGACGTCATAGATGTGGAAGCCCAGGTGCATGATCTTCTGATCCAAATGCAGGTATGGATAGTTGCCATCCAGTGGCAGCGACGGCGCCAGTTTGACCACGCCCACCAGCATCAGCGGCGCCACTTCACCAGCGGCACGCGCCACCGCGAGGATCATCCCGGTCATCATCGCCGGGCTGGCCATCGGCAGGACAATCTTCCACAGCGTTTCAGCCTTGGTCGCGCCGAGGGCCAACGAGCCCTCGCGCACGGTGCGAGGAATCCGCGCCAGGCCTTCTTCCGTCGCCACAATCACCACCGGCACCGCCAGCAGCGCCAGGGTCAGCGAGGCCCAGAGCAGGCCCGGCGTACCGAAAGTCGGCGCCGGCAAGGCTTCGGGGAAGAACAAACGGTCAACCGAACCACCCAGCACGTACACAAAGAAGCCGAGGCCGAACACGCCGTAAACAATCGCCGGAACGCCGGCCAGGTTGTTCACGGCGATGCGGATCAGCCGCGTCATGGTGTTCTGTTTTGCATATTCACGCAGGTAAACCGCTGCCAGCACACCGAACGGCGTCACGATCATCGCCATGATCAGCGTCATCATCACGGTGCCGAAGATGGCCGGGAAAATCCCGCCTTCAGTGTTGGCTTCGCGCGGGTCATCGCTGAGGAATTCCCAGACCTTGCTGAAGTAGAAACCGATCTTGGTCAACGTGCCCATCGCGTTCGGCTGGTAGGCGTGAACCACCTTGCCGATGTCGATGACGACTTCTTTGCCGTTGGCATCGCGAGCGGTCAGGCTGTCGCGGTTGAACTGAGCGTGCAGGTCCGCCAGGCGCGCTTCGATGTCCTGATAACGCGCGTTCAGTTCAGCGCGTTCGCCGTCCATATCGGCTTGCGCAGCGGCGTCGAGTTTGCCTGCCAGTTCCAGTTTGCGGCCGTGCAGACGAATGCGTTCGAGGCCGGCGTTGATCGCGCCAATGTCGGATTTCTCCAGGGTCTTGAGCTGCGCCGCAAGCTGGTTGACGCGATCGACGCGCGCCTGCAACTCAGGCCAGGCCGCCTCGCCTTCAGCGATGACCTTGCCGTCCTGTTTGACGTTGACCAGGTAACCGTAGAAGTTGCCCCACTCGCGACGCTCGATGGCCATCAGCTCCGGCGGCGTCTTCTGGTCCGTCAGCCACTCGCCGACGATCCAGGTGAAATCGTTGCCGTTCAAGTCACGGTTGCCGACCTTGATCAGCTCGCGGGTCATGAACTCCGGGCCGACGTCCGGCACCGGCAGGCCAGCGCTTTTCAGGCGCTCGCGCGGCACTTCTTCCTTTTGCACCACTTCGCCGACCACCAGGTGATTGGCCTGGCCGGGCACGTCGTAACTGGCGTGAATCAAGTCCGCCGGCCAGAAGTGACCGAGGCCGCGCACGGCAATCACCGCCAGCAGACCAATGGTCATGATGACCGCGATGGACACCGCGCCACCGCTGATCCAGACACCGGGGGCGCCGCTCTTGAACCATCCTTTCAGGGAGTTCTGTTTCACAGACTTCTACCTTTGCTTAAAGCGACGAGTATTTCTTGCGCAGACGCTGACGAATCAGTTCCGCGAGGGTGTTCATGACGAAGGTGAACAACAGCAGCACCAGCGCCGAGAGGAACAACACGCGGTAGTGGCTGCCGCCGACTTCCGACTCCGGCATTTCCACCGCGACGTTGGCGGCCAGGGTGCGCAGGCCTTCGAACAGGTTCATTTCCATGACCGGGGTGTTGCCGGTGGCCATCAGCACGATCATGGTTTCCCCGACCGCGCGGCCCATGCCGATCATCAGCGCCGAGAAAATCCCCGGGCTGGCGGTCAGGATCACCACGCGCGTCATGGTCTGCCAAGGCGTGGCGCCGAGTGCCAGCGAACCCAGGGTCAAGCCACGCGGCACGCTGAACACGGCATCTTCGGCGATGGAGTAAATGTTCGGGATCACCGCGAAACCCATGGCCAGTCCGACGACCAGAGCGTTGCGCTGGTCGTAGGTGATGCCCAGATCGTGGGAGATCCACATGCGCATGTCGCCGCCGAAGAACCAGGTTTCCATGTACGGGCTCATGTACAGCGAGAGCCAGCCCACAAACAGAATCACCGGGATCAGGATTGCGCTTTCCCAGCCGTCCGGCACTTTCAGGCGAATCGACTCAGGCAAACGGCTGAAGATGAAACCGGCGACCAGAATGCCGATCGGCAACAGCATCAGCAGGCTGAAGATGCCCGGCAAATGCCCTTCCACATACGGCGCAAGGAACAGGCCGGCGAAGAAACCGAGGATCACCGTCGGCATCGCTTCCATCAACTCGATCACCGGTTTGACCTTGCGGCGCAGGCTCGGAGCCATGAAGTAGGCAGTGTAGATGGCGGCGGCGACAGCCAATGGCGCGGCCAGCAGCATCGCGTAGAACGCAGCTTTGAGCGTGCCGAACGTCAGCGGCGCAAGGCTCATCTTCGGTTCGAAATCAGTGTTGGCGGCGGTCGACTGCCAGACGTATTTAGGCTCGTCGTAGTTCTCGTACCAGACCTTGCTCCAAAGCGCGCTCCAGGATACTTCCGGGTGGGAATTGTCCAGCAGCAGCGGCTGCAGCTTGCCACCCGCCTCGACGATGATGCGGTTGGCGCGCGGCGACATGCCGAAAATGCCTTGGCCGTCGACCACTTGATCGACCAGCAAGGTGCGGTGCGCGGTGCTGTGGAACACGCCGAGCTTGCCCGAGGCATCAAGGGCGACGAAGCCTTTGCGGCGTTCTTCGGCAGTGATTTCAACGATCGGCGTGGTGCCCATCTGGAACGTGCGAATCTGCTTCAGGCGTTGTTCGCCATCCGGGTCGCGGGCCATGAACCATTGGGCCAGACCGCCGTTGGAATCGCCCAGGATCAGCGAAATGCCGCCGACCAACTGGGTCGATGCGGTGATTTGCGCTTCGCCGTTTTCGAGCAGTTTGTAGCGACCGTTGAGGCTCTTGTCGCGCAGGCTGAAGACGTCGGCCTGAGCGCGCCCGTTGATCACGTACAGCCATTGCTGACGCGGGTCGACGAAGATGTTTTTCACCGGCTCGGTCATCTGCGGCAGATCAATGCGTTTCTGCTCGTTGGTGACTTCGCCGGTCATCATGTTTTCTTCGCTGGTCAGCGACAACACGTTGAGCTGCGAACCGGTCGAGCCGACCAGCAACAGCGTGGCGTCGGTGGCATTCAGGCTGACGTGCTCCAGCGCCCCGCCCGCCTCGTTCAGCGCCAACGGGGCTTCGCCGTACGGGTATTCGATGGCCGGCGAGATGGTCTTCTTGCCGTCCGGGTAGCTGACTTTGTAGGTGTGACGGAACACCAGCGCCTGACCGTTGGACAGACCGACCGCCACCAGCGGCTGACCCGGCTGGTCTTCGCCAATGGACGTCACGGTGGTGCCGGCCGGAATCGGCAGGTCGACGCGCTTGAGTTCGGCGCCGCTGTCGATATCAAAGAACAGCGCCTGGCCCTTGTCGGAAATCCGCATGGCAACCTGGTTCTGTTCTTCGAGGGAGATCATCAGCGGCTTGCCGGCGTCTTGCATCCAGGCCGGGGTGATGGCGTCCTTGGCGGTCAGATCGGCACCCTGGAACAGCGGCGCGACGACGTAGCCGAGGAAGAAGAAGATCAGCGTGATCGCGCCAAGCACAGCGAGACCGCCGACGAGGACGTACCAGCGGGTCAGGCGATCCTTGAGCGCGCGGATGCGGCGCTTGCGTTGCAGCTCAGGCGTATTGAAGTCAATGCGCTTGGGAGGATTAGTAGTCATGGTGGAATTGGCCAGATCATTCATGCGCACACCCTAGCGATCCTGTATGACAGAAAGATGACAATGCAGTGACGCAACAAATCCGCCGCCAGCGGGGACTGGCAGAGGATCGAAAATTGGGGGGCCGGCGTTCACCGGCATTTGTAGGAGCGAAGCTTGCTCGCGAAGGCGTCGGCACATTCAACATCACTGTTGGCTGACCCACCGCTTTCGCGAGCAAGCTTCGCTCCTACAGGTCCGGGTTTACCCCGGACCTACGGTGTTACTTCTTTGCGACTTCAGCGCTGCCTTCTTGCAGACCCAGGTCAGCCAGTGCTTTTGCAGCAACCTTGGCTGGCAGCGGGATGTAGCCGTCTTTCACCACAACTTCCTGGCCCTGTTTGGACAGCACCAGTTTCACGAACTCGGCTTCCAGCGGGGCCAGAGGCTTGTTCGGGGCTTTGTTGACGTAGACGTAGAGGAAACGCGACAGCGGGTATTTGCCGTTCAGGGCGTTTTCTTCGGTGTCTTCGATGAACTCGGTGGTGCCTTTCTTGGCCAGTGCCACGGTCTTCACGCTAGCGGTTTTGTAACCGATGCCCGAGTAACCGATGCCGTTCAGCGAGGAGCTGATCGACTGCACGACCGAAGCCGAACCTGGTTGTTCGTTGACGTTCGGCTTGAAGTCGCCTTTGCACAGGGCTTCTTCCTTGAAGTAGCCGTAGGTGCCCGATACCGAGTTACGACCGAACAGCTGAACCGGCTTGTTCGCCAGGTCGCCGGTCACACCCAAGTCGCCCCAGGTTTTAATGTCGGCTTTGCCACCGCACAGACGAGTCGAGGCGAAGACCGCGTCCACTTGTTCCATGGTCATGTGCTGGATCGGGTTGTCCTTGTGCACGAACACCGCCAAGGCGTCCACGGCAACCGGGATGGCGGTTGGCTTGTAGCCGTACTTGGTTTCAAAGGCTTGCAGCTCGTTGTCCTTCATCTTGCGGCTCATCGGGCCCAGGTTGGCGGTGCCTTCAGTCAACGCAGGTGGCGCGGTGGAGGAACCGGCGGCCTGAATCTGGATGTTTACGTTCGGGTATTCTTTTTTGTAGTTCTCGGCCCATAAGGTCATGAGGTTGGCCAGGGTATCGGAGCCGACACTGGACAGGTTGCCCGACACACCAGTGGTCTTGGTGTAGCTCGGGATAGCAGGGTCAACAGCGGCGAACGCGTTGGCAGTCGCAACGCCAGCAGCGACAAAAGTCATTGCCGCCATCAAACGCTTCAGTTTCATGCCTTACTCCTAGCAGATAGGGTGTGTTAAGTCGGGGCCAAGTATCAGCAGGCCGTGTGAACACTCTATGGCTGAAATATGACAATTGGATGAAAGGCCAGCATTCGGTGTTTCGAAGTAATACCGCGTAATCGTTCTTCGCGGGCAAGCCTCGCTCCTACAGGTCGCAGTGATCCGTAGGAGCGAGGCTTGCCCGCGAAGGCGTCAGTCCTGTCGATAGAAGAAACCGGCTCAGCGCCCCTTCTTCCACAAATAAGCCCCAACCAGAATCCCCACCCCGCAAATGATTGCGACGTAGTAAGCAGGCCCCATCGGGCTTTGCTTGAGCAGCAAGGTGACGATCATTGGCGTCAAGCCGCCGAAGATCGCGTAGGCGAGGTTGTAGGAAAACGACAATCCGCTGAAGCGCACCACGGCCGGGAAGGCTTTGACCATGACGTAAGGCACGGCGCCAATGGTGCCGACCAGCAAGCCGGTCAGGGCGTACATCGGGAACAGCCAGTCCGGGTGGTTGAACAGGCTGTGGTAGAAGGTCCACGAACTGATCAGCAACGCGGCGCTGCCGAACACGAAGACGCGGCCGGCGCCGAAACGGTCGGCCAGTGCGCCGGACGCTACGCAGCCGAGGCTGAGGAACACGATAGCCAGGCTGTTGGCCTGCAGCGCGGTGGTAGGCGCGAAGTGGTAGACGGTTTGCAGCACGGTCGGGGTCATGAGAATGACGACGATGATCCCGGCCGACAGCAGCCAGGTCATCAGCATGGAAATCAGGATCGCCCCGCGATGATCACGCAGCACCGCGCGCAGCGGCACTTCTTCGGCCAGGGCCTTGCGCAGTTGCAGCTCGGCGAATACTGGAGTCTCGTGCAGCCAGCGGCGCAGGTAGACGGAGAACAAACCGAACACGCCGCCGAGCAGGAACGGGATCCGCCAGGCGTAATCCGCGACTTCGATAGGCGTGTAAATGCTGTTGATTGCCGTGGCGACCAGCGAACCCAGGAGAATGCCGGCGGTCAGGCCACAGGTCAGGGTGCCGCAGGCGTAGCCGATGTGTCGCTGCGGCACGTGTTCGGAAACGAATACCCAGGCGCCCGGCACTTCACCGCCAATCGCCGCGCCCTGAATCACCCGCATCAGCAGCAACAGAATCGGCGCCCACATGCCGATCTGCGCATACGTCGGCAGCAAACCCATGATCAGCGTCGGCACGGCCATCATGAAAATGCTCAAGGTGAACATCTTCTTGCGCCCCAGCAGGTCGCCGAAATGCGCCATGACAATGCCGCCCAGCGGCCGCGCTAGGTAGCCGGCGGCGAAGATGCCGAAGGTCTGCATCAGGCGCAGCCACTCGGGCATGTCGGCCGGGAAGAACAGCTTGCCGACCACGGTGGCGAAGAATACGAAGATGATGAAATCGTAGAATTCCAGCGCGCCGCCGAGTGCAGACAGCGACAAAGTCTTGTAGTCATTGCGGGACAAGGGACGTGCGGATTGCGTCGGCTGCGCGATGCTCGAGGGCGCTGTGGTCATGGCAAGGGCTTCTCTTATAGTCGGATCTGCAACCCCAACAACGCTGGCGGAGGCTTGGGCAGGTCCGGCACGATAGCAAATTGTTCGAAAAAGCACATAGAGGCGCGTAATTGACGGTCGAAATGAGAACCCGACGGTCGTCTCGGAGTCTACCGATCGATATACTCGCAAGCCTGTAACAGTTTGAAAGGGTTGCTGTGCGAAAACGCCTCCGGGAGTTCACAGGCGATTTCGCAGAGTTTCCCTTTAGGCGCCTTACGAAAAACGTGACGAACGTAGTATGTTCGGGGCTGAATCGTTTTTTCTGAGACGGCTATCACCTTGAAGTATTAATGAAGAGTCACGGGTCAGAGGCACCCCCGGCATGATAGAGCTCGAACAAGAAGATCCAATCCCGCAAGGCGACCTTGCCCTGCAAATCACCGCACTCCCGCGCGAAACCAACGGCTTTGGCGATATTTTCGGCGGCTGGCTGGTGGCGCAGATGGATTTGGCCGGTACCGCAATGGCCAGCAAAGTTGCCGGTGGCCGCGTCGCGACTGTGGCGATCGACCGGATGGCATTCCTGGTGCCGGTGGCGGTAGGCGCGCAGCTTTCCTTTTATACCCAGGCGCTGGAAATCGGCCGCAGCTCGATCCAGATGATGGTCGAAGTCTGGAGCGACGATCCGCTGTCCAGCGAATGGCGCAAAGTGACAGAAGCGGTATTTGTGTTTGTTGCCATCGATGGCAGTGGTCGTACACGTTCGGTGCCGTCGCGCGCTCGTTAAACCTGCAGGTTAAACAAGGCGCTGCTTTTGCGGTCCATTGCAGTCATTGATCCTGATTGAGAGTTGCCCCATGAGCACGCCCAACGTTGAAGCCGTGAAACTCGATGAACTGAACTGCTGGCGCATCCGCCACGGTCAGGCCGAATTGCTGGTGGCCCAGCAAGGCGCGCACATCCTCAGTTATCAATTGGCCGGCCAACCGCCGCTGATCTGGCTCAACGACGAGGCCGTGTTCAAGACCGGCAAAAGCATCCGCGCCGGGGTGCCGGTGTGCTGGCCGTGGTTTGGTGTCTTCGCGCGCAATCCGCAAAGCGTGCAGGCGATGCGCGTCGGCAATGATGCGGCGAATGCCCACGGTCTGGTCCGGGCGATGGACTGGCAATTGGGCGGCATCGAAGCCGAGGGCGAGAGCCTGAACGTCGAGTTCATCCTGCCCTGCCCCGAAGGCGGGTTCGCCGAATGGCCGCATCAGGTGGATTTGAAGTTGAGCATTCGTCTGGATGAACAACTGCACATCAGCCTCACCAGCCATAACCGCGGCACTCAAACCGTGTCGATCAGCCAGGCCCTGCACAGCTATTTCGCGGTCAGCGATGTGCGCAACGTGCACGTCGAAGGGCTGGACGGTTTGCGCTACATCGACACGACCAGGGACTGGGCCACCGCCACTCAGAGCGGTGATCTGGCGTTTGTCGGCGAGACGGACCGGATCTATCTGGACGTTCCGCAGCAGTTGAGCATTGTCGACCCGACCTGGGAACGGCGCGTCGAGCTGACCAGCAGCGGTTCACGCACAGCGGTGATCTGGAACCCGTGGATCGATCGCGCGGCGGCGTTCAGCGACATGGCCGACGATGGCTGGCAGCGCATGCTGTGCATCGAGACCGCGAATGTGATGGATGACGTGGTGGATCTGGCGGCGGGTGCCAGTCATACGCTGGGCGTAAGCATCGCTAGCAAACCGCTTTAAAAGCTTAGCGGGCAAGCCTCGCTCCTACAGGGATTGTTGCCGCCACAATTTTCGTGGTCGGACCTCGCCCCTGTAGGAGCGAGGCTTGCCCGCGAATCGATCTCCAGCCGCTACAAATCCGCCTCTTCCACCACCCGCACTTTCGCCGCATCCAGCGCATACGCCGCATCAGCCAGGTCATTGCTGACCTTCTCGACCTTCAATTTGCCCGTCACCCACAGCGGTGTGTAGATGTCGTCCAGCTTCAAGCCTTGCGGATAACGCACCAGCACCAATTGGTTGGGCGGCGGTGGCGGCACGTGGATGCAGGCGCCGGGGTACGGCACGAGGAAAAACAGCGTGCTGCGGCCCTTGGCGTCGGACTCCAGCGGCACCGGATAACCGCCGATGCGAATATCCTTGTCGTTCATCGACGCCACGGTTTTGCTCGAATACATCACGGCCGGCAGGCCTTTGCTTTGCTTCAGGCCACCCTTGGCCGTAAAGGTGCCGTCGCTTTCGGGCGAGTCGTGGTCGATTTCGGGCATGGCTTCGAGGGCTTTCTGGTCCGACTTGGGCATCAGCTCCAGCCAGTCGGTTTCCGGCAATTCGCCGGCGTGGGCGAGGCCCGAGCCCAGTAAAAGGAAAGTCAGCAGGAGACGGCGCATGAAGGTGCTCGGCAAAGGAAGGGACGGTGTAACGCCGGGCATTCTAGCCCTCTCGGCCTGCGCAGCAGAGAGGGCTTGGTCGGCAGATCAGTTCTTTTTGATCAAACCGTAGATCACCAGCAGCACGACCGCACCGACCAGCGCACCGATGAAGCCCGCGCCTTGACCGGCCTGGTAGATGCCCAGTGCCTGGCCGCCATAAGTGGCCGCCAACGAACCGCCGATACCGAGCAAGATGGTCATGATCCAACCCATGCTGTCATCACCCGGTTTCAGGAAGCGCGCCAGCAGGCCGACGATCAAGCCGATAAAGATGGTTCCAATAATTCCCATGGCACTTTTCCTCTGAATGATTTGAATATGCCAAGCCTAGTCAGACTTTGGCATCCTGCAATCAGAGAACCATTGGCAATTAAGGTTCCGCAGCGCCGAAATGAAACTATTCGGCAATCAGCGCTTCAACCTTGAGAATCTGCGCGGCCAGGGTTTCGCGATCAGCGCAACGCAAGTTGGCGTGACCGACCTTGCGCCCGACCTTGAATGCTTTGCCGTAGTGATGCAGATGGCAATCGTCGATGGCCAGGACCTTCTCGGTGTCCGGCACTTTGCCGATGAAGTTGAGCATCGCGCTCTCACCGACCTTGGCCGTCGAACCCAGCGGCAAACCGGCAACGGCGCGCAGATGGTTTTCAAACTGGCTGCATTCGGCGCCTTCAGTGGTCCAGTGCCCGGAGTTGTGCACGCGCGGGGCGATTTCGTTGGCCTTGAGGCCACCGTCGACTTCAAAGAACTCGAACGCCATCACGCCGACGTAATTCAACTGCTTGAGCACACGGCTGGAATAGTCTTGCGCCAGCGCCTGCAACGGGTGATCGGTGCTGGCCACGGACAGCTTGAGGATGCCGCTGTCGTGGGTGTTGTGTACCAGCGGATAGAAGCGCGTTTCGCCATCGCGGGCCCGCACGGCGATCAGCGACACTTCGCCGGTGAACGGCACGAAGCCTTCCAGCAGACAGGCAACACTGCCCAACTCGGCGAACGTGTCGACCACATCTTCAGGCGTGCGCAGGACTTTCTGGCCCTTGCCGTCGTAACCGAGTGTGCGGGTTTTCAGCACGGCGGGCAGACCGATGGACGCTACCGCGGCGTCCAGATCCGCTTGCGATTGAATGTCGGCGAACGCCGGGGTGGGAATCCCCAGGTCCTTGAACATGCTCTTCTCGAACCAGCGATCACGGGCGATGCGCAGCGCTTCGGCGCTTGGGTAGACCGGCACGAACTGCGACAGAAACGCCACGGTTTCGGCCGGGACGCTTTCGAACTCGAAGGTCACCAGATCGACTTCATCGGCCAGTTGGCGCAAGTGATCCTGATCGCCGTAATCGGCCCGCAGGTGCTCGCCCAAAGCAGCGGCGCATGCATCCGGCGCCGGGTCGAGGAAAGCGAAGTTCATGCCGAGCGGAGTGCCCGCCAGCGCCAACATGCGGCCCAATTGGCCGCCACCGATTACACCGATCTTCATCGTCAACAACCTCAGGCGATGCGTGGGTCTGGATTGTCCAGGACGCTGTCTGTCTGTTCAGCACGGAAAGTTTTCAGCACCGCGTGGAACTGCGGGTGCTTGCCGCCGAGGATGCTCGCCGAGAGCAGCGCGGCGTTGATCGCGCCAGCCTTGCCGATGGCCAGGGTGGCAACCGGAATGCCCGCCGGCATTTGCACGATCGAGAGCAGCGAATCGACGCCCGACAGCATCGACGACTGCACCGGAACGCCGAGCACCGGCAGGTGGGTCTTGGCCGCACACATGCCCGGCAAGTGCGCCGCGCCACCGGCACCGGCGATGATCACCTCGATGCCTCGCGCCTCAGCTTCTTCGGCGTACTGGAACAGCAAGTCCGGGGTGCGGTGGGCGGAGACCACTTTCACCTCGTAAGGAATGCCGAGCTTTTCCAGCATGTCGGCGGTGTGGCTAAGGGTGGACCAATCGGACTTGGAGCCCATGATCACGCCAACCAGTGCGCTCATCGTCGTGCCTCTTCTCTCTGGGCGCCCGGGGGCGCGTCAAAAAACAACAAGCCACGCAAAAATGCGTGGCTCGATTGTACGAAAAATGGCCAGTCAAGCCGGCCGAAGGCCGCGCAGTATACCTCAATGAAGCAGATAAACAGCCCCCTGCGCGACCATCTGTCATAACCCCAAAAGTCGCGGTTTTATTGACTTGAGAGTCAGTCAAATACCCCGCAATCCACCTGTGGGAGCGAGCTTGCTCGCGATAGCGTCCGGTCAGTCAACCTTGATCCTGAATGCAAGACCGTCATCGCGAGCAAGCTCGCTCCCACAGGGGTTAGTCGGTTTACTCAGGAACCTTGCGCGGCACCGCCCTCGAGTTTGCGCCAGAGCAATCGCACGTTGGCCTTGCGCACCAGCGCGCAGCGGTACAGGCGAATCTCCAGCGGCACGTGCCATTGCGGGCCGCCGCACACCACCAGCTCACCGCGCGCCAGCTCGGCGCGCACGCTCAGTTGCGGCACCCAGGCAATGCCCAAGCCTTCGAGCGCCATGCTTTTCAGGCTGTCGGCCATCGCGGTCTCATAGATAGTGGTAAAGCGCAGCGCGCGTTGGCGCAGCAGCAAATTCACCGAGCGCCCCAGAAACGCCCCGGCGCTGTAGGCCAGCAGCGGCACACTGGCGTCGCCCTCCAGATCGAACAACGGTTTGCCGTCAGCATCCGCCGCGCACACCGGCAACATCTCGGTTTGCCCCAAGTGCAGCGATGGGAAAATCTCCGGGTCCATTTGCATCGCCGCGTCCGGGTCGTAGAACGCCAGCATCAAATCGCAACCGCCCTCGCGCAACGCGTGCACCGCATCGCCAACGTTGGTCGCTACCAGCCGCGTGGCAATGTTCAAACCTTCATTACGCAACTGCGCGATCCAGCGCGGGAAGAAGCCCAATGCCAACGAGTGAGCCGCCGCCACTTGCATCACTTCGCCCTGCCCGCCCTCAAGGTGATGCAGATGGCGCAGCACTTCGCCCAACTGTTCCACCACCGTGCGCGCCGTCACCAGAAACAACTGCCCCGCCGCCGTCAGTTCGATCGGCGTGCGCGAGCGGTTGACCAGTTGCAGGCCCAGCGCGGCTTCCAGACTGCGGATCCGCCGGCTGAACGCAGGCTGGGTGACAAAGCGCCGCTCAGCCGCCTGGGAGAAACTGCGGGTGGCGGCCAGGGCGCTAAAGTCCTCCAGCCATTTGCTTTCCAGATTCATCAGGTCCTCCCGGACACGCACCAAATTAGCTCACACGTTTGCCGCGTACACGGCGTCACATCGGCATTATGCCGAATGTGCATAGGCCAGCGCTTAACAGCATTGGCCCAAAATTGTTCACAAGCCTAGCATTTGCAGCGTTCCGGCACAGACCGGGTCCATATTGAGATGATTTCTATCATGTCCTCCGCTGCATCATTCCGCACAGAAAAAGACCTGCTTGGCGTACTCGAAGTACCCGCTCAAGCGTATTACGGCATCCAGACCCTGCGAGCGGTGAACAACTTCCGTCTCTCCGGCGTTCCGATTTCGCATTACCCGAAGCTGGTTGTCGGCCTGGCCATGGTCAAACAGGCCGCCGCTGACGCCAACCGCGAGCTGGGTCATCTGAGCGAAGCCAAGCACGCTGCCATCAGCGAAGCCTGTGCACGATTGATCCGCGGCGACTTCCACGAAGAGTTCGTGGTCGACATGATTCAGGGCGGCGCTGGCACGTCGACCAACATGAATGCCAACGAAGTCATCGCCAACATCGCGCTGGAGGCCATGGGCCACCAGAAGGGCGAATACCAATACCTGCACCCGAACAACGACGTGAACATGGCGCAGTCGACCAACGACGCTTACCCGACGGCGATTCGCCTGGGTCTGCTGTTGGGCCACGACGCGCTGCTGGCCAGCCTCGACAGCCTGATTCAGGCATTCGCGGCCAAAGGTCAGGAATTCGCTCACGTCCTGAAAATGGGCCGCACGCAACTGCAAGACGCCGTGCCGATGACCCTCGGCCAGGAATTCCGTGCATTCGCCACCACACTGGGCGAAGACCTGGCCCGTCTGAAGACGCTGGCCCCGGAACTGCTGACCGAAGTCAACCTGGGCGGCACCGCGATTGGCACCGGCATCAACGCCGACCCGCGTTACCAGCACCTCGCCGTCGAGCGTCTGGCGCTGATCAGCGGTCAACCGCTGGTACCGGCCGCTGACTTGATCGAAGCGACTTCCGACATGGGCGCCTTCGTGCTGTTCTCCGGCATGCTCAAGCGCACCGCGGTCAAGCTGTCGAAAATCTGCAACGACCTGCGCCTGCTGTCCAGCGGCCCACGGACCGGGATCAACGAAATCAACTTGCCGGCGCGTCAGCCAGGCAGTTCGATCATGCCCGGCAAGGTCAACCCGGTGATCCCGGAAGCGGTCAACCAGGTAGCGTTCCAGATCATCGGCAACGACCTGGCCCTGACCATCGCGGCCGAAGGCGGCCAACTGCAACTGAACGTGATGGAGCCGCTGATCGCGTTCAAGATCTTCGACTCGATCCGCCTGCTGCAACGCGCCATGGACATGCTGCGCGAGCACTGCATCGTCGGCATCACCGCCAACGAAGAGCGCTGCCGCGAACTGGTCGAACACTCGATCGGTCTGGTCACCGCGCTGAACCCGTACATCGGCTACGAGAACGCCACCCGCATCGCCCGCATCGCCCTTGAAAGCGGCCGCGGCGTGCTGGAACTGGTGCGCGAAGAAGGCTTGCTCGACGACGAAATGCTCGCCGACATCCTGCGCCCGGAAAACATGATTGCTCCGCGTCTGGTGCCTCTCAAGGCTTGACCAAACGCCGGTTCTTGCTCTTGTAACCAAGGGCACGAGAGCCACGCTCACCAGGTCGAGGGACTAGACACCTCTCACCTTTTGAGGGCTTGGGGATTTATTCCCCAAGCCCTTTTTTTAACTGTTTACAGGCCCGACCGTACAACTCGTGCCTGACTCGACTTCTGTGGGAGCAAGGCTTGCCCGCGATGGCGCCCTCAACATCGCCATCGCGGGCAAGCCGTGCTCCCACATGAGAAAGGGCTTCGTTTCGTCGCTTGCACCGCTACCGTGCAGACGGACGGCACTCGGATAGGTATAGTGCCGCCCCTCTTCGCGTGAGCGGTCGTCGGTAACGAGGCCCAAACCCATGCGAAACCCGAACTAATAACAAACTCCGCGATATGGAACCCGGGACGACACATTCGCCTCACCTGTTTTGCCCTGCGCAAACCGGTGTAACGCGATGTTTCTGCCAATCCAGCATTTGCTTAAACAAAAAACAGCGAGGAATACTCCATGCTCGAAGTCATCAACGGCTTCCTCTCAGAGAAAGTACTGATCGTGCTCATTGTCGGGCTCGGTGGCTACTTCACGATCCGCTCGCGTTTCGTTCAATTGCGCCATTTCTTCCATATGTTCGCGGTGTTTCGCGACAGCCTCAAAAGCAGCGCCGGTCAGCTCAGCTCGTTCCAGGCGCTGATGCTCAGCCTCGCCGGTCGCGTTGGCGCCGGCAACATCGCAGGTGTCGGCATCGCCGTGACCATGGGCGGCCCGGGCGCAGTGTTCTGGATGTGGGTGACCGCGCTGGTCGGCATGTCCAGCAGCTTCTTCGAATGTTCCCTCGGCCAGCTCTACAAACGCTGCGACTCCGACGGCACCTATCGCGGCGGCCCGTCCTATTACATTCAGCACGGTTTGCAGAAGCGCTGGTTGGGCATGGTCATGGCATTCCTGCTGTTGGTGACCTTCGGTTTTGCCTTCAACGGCCTGCAATCCCACGCCGTGACCCACTCGCTGAAAGACGCATTCGAACTCGACCCGACTTACACCGGCGCCGCGCTGGCGGTGTTGCTCGGTCTGGTGTTCATCGGCGGGATCAAGCGCATCGCCAAGGTCGCTGACCTGCTGGTGCCGGTCAAAACCCTGGTGTACATCGGCGTGACCCTCTACGTGATCGTGCTGCAATTCGACCACGTACCGGCGATGCTGATGACCATCGTCAAAAGCGCTTTTGGTCTGGATCAAGCGTTCGGCGGCCTGGTCGGCAGCGCGATCATCATGGGCGTGAAACGCGGCGTGTTCGCCAACGAAGCCGGTCTGGGCAGTGCGCCCAACGTGGCGGCGGTTGCGTCGGTCGAGCACCCGGTGGCACAAGGTGTGGTTCAGGCGTTCAGCGTTTTCCTCGACACCTTCATCATCTGCACCTGCACCGCGTTGCTGATCCTGTTGTCGGGTTTCTACACGCCGGGCTTTGAAGGCGACGGCATTGCCCTGACCCAGAACTCGCTGGCCGCTGTCGTCGGTGACTGGGGCCGCAGCTTCATCTCCGTGGCGCTGTCGTTGTTCGTGTTCACCTCGATCCTCTACAACTACTACCTCGGCGAGAGCAACCTGCGTTTCCTGATCGGTGAAAACCGCTTGGCGCTGATGGCTTATCGCGCGCTGGTGCTGGTGTTGATCTACTGGGGCGCGGTCGAAAACCTCGGCACGGTGTTCGCGTTTGCCGACATCACCATGACCATGCTCGCGTTCGTCAACCTGATCGCGCTGTTCCTGCTGTTCAAGATCGCCATGCGCGTGCTGCGTGACTACGACGACCAGCGCGCTGCCGGGATCAAGACGCCGGTGTTCGATTCGAGCAAGTTCCCGGACCTCGACCTCGACTTGCAAGCCTGGCCAGCCAACCCGCCAGCCTCTGCCAGCAAGGTTGAAGCCCCGACGCAAGCCAAGCCTCAAGACGTAGCCGCAGCGCAACGCTGATCGGTTAAAGTGCGAAAAACCTTGTAGCAGCGAGCCTGCTCGCGAAGCGGTTGTAACCTTCAACTTCACCGTTGACTGATACATCGCTTTCGCGAGCCGGCTCACTGCTACAGGGGACCTCATCGTTCTTCGGAGAGTCTCCATGAATTCCTCGACCTACCCTGCCGCCCAGCACGTCATGGTGCTCTACACCGGCGGCACCATCGGCATGCAGGCCAGCGCTGCCGGTCTGGCCCCGGCATCCGGTTTCGAAGCGCGGATGCGCGAATACCTGCACAGCCAACCGCAACTCGTGGTGCCGCAGTGGCATTTTCGCGAGATGAGCCCGCTGATCGACAGCGCCAACATGACCCCCGCCTACTGGCAGCAACTGCGCGAAGCCGTGGTCGATGCGGTGGACGTGCAGGGCTGCGACAGCGTGTTGATCCTGCACGGCACTGACACCCTCGCCTACAGCGCGGCGGCGATGAGTTTCCAATTGCTCGGCCTGCACGCGCGCGTATGTTTTACCGGCTCGATGCTGCCGGCCGGCGTGACTGACAGCGATGCCTGGGAAAACCTCGGCGGTGCACTGGTCGCGCTCGGCCAAGGCCTGGCGCCGGGCGTTCACCTGTATTTCCACGGCGAACTGCTGGAACCGACACGCTGCGCGAAAGTGCGCAGTTTCGGCCGCCATCCGTTCAAGCGCCTGGAACGTCAGGGCGGCGGCGTGAAGGCGACTTCACTGCCGACAGAACTGACCTATAACCAGCCGAAAAACCTCGCGAACGTTGCGGTGCTGCCGCTGTTCCCCGGCATCGGCGCCGAGGTGCTGAACGGCCTGCTCGACAGCGGCATTCAGGGTCTGGTGCTGGAATGCTACGGCAGCGGCACCGGGCCAAGCGACAACCCTGCGTTTCTCGCCAGCCTGGAACGGGCGCGGGACAACGGCGTGGCGGTGGTTGCGGTCACGCAATGCCATGAAGGTGGGGTCGAGCTGGATGTGTATGAGGCTGGCAGTCGCTTGCGCGGCACTGGCGTGTTGTCGGGCGGCGGTATGACCCGTGAAGCAGCGTTCGGCAAGCTCCATGCGCTGCTCGGCGCCGACCTGGATAACGCCGACGTGCGACGCCTGGTCGAACTGGATCTGTGTGGTGAGTTGAGCTGATCCATCGCGGCTGGCCGGCGCCTGCGATTTGGCAGGCGCCGGCTAGCCGCGAGGCTTACTTCTTGACCTGATAATCCTGGCCCCACACACGCACCGTGGTGGACGTCTCGATCGGCCCTTCAAACGTGAATTTCTGCCGTATCGCCGCTTTGGGCGGAACGGTGACCTCATCAGGGTTATCCAGGCTGGCGGTCAGTCCGTTGGCGTAACCGTCCTGATCGATCGCCAGCAAGGCTCCGGTCTGCTTGAGGTTGATCAAGCGCAGTTGGCTGTCGCTGCTGTTCTTGAAGCCCAGGGTGACATTGAACGTGTCGCCGACGGCCTCGGTCTTCAGCACCTGCACATCGACGCGGTCCTTCATTTGCTCGCGAGAGGAAATGATCGAAGCACCGTCAACGCCCTGTGCCGACTGGCGCCCGTCGAGCACCCCTTCACTGACCCCGCCCAACAGGTTCTTGCCAGCCGAAATCGCCGACGAGACCGCAGCCTTGGCCGAATCCTTGATGCTGCTGCCGTCGGCCGGCTCGCCTTCGGCAAAGCACAACGAGCTGAGCAACAGGCTGGAGGCCAGGAGCATGGAGCGCGATGGAGTGAATGTCATACCTAGTCCCTTATGGTTGTGTGCCACGCCACCCGAGGGTGAATGGCAGGCAGGTTGCACCAATCGGCAATCGGCGGCAAGCAGTCGCCAGCCATAACGGCATGCAACTTGCTCCCTTCCGGCAGACCTCATGGACGGAAGCTCCCATGCTCCATTCCCACCTCACCACCCTTAACGCCGTCTCCCTGGTGCTCGACACCTTCAAGGCCGAGGGCCTGTCCAGCGCAGCGTTGCTCGCCGGAAGCGGCATCAGCGCGGCGGATCTGAGCCGGGCGGACACGCGCATTACCACCAATCAAGAGATGCAGGTCTGCGCCAATGCGGTCGCGCTCAAGCGTGATATCGGCCTGGAACTGGGCCGGCGCATGCACGTTTCGTCCTACGGCATGCTCGGTTATGCGCTGCTCACCAGTGCCACCTTCGGTGACGCTTTGCGCCTGGCGATGCGTTATCCGGCGCTGTTGGGAACACTTTTCGAGCTGAGCCTGGAAGACGATGGCGAGCGCGTCTGGTTCGTCGCCGCCGATTATCGGGAGAACCCGGCGCTGGCGGTGTTCAATGCCGAATTCTGCCTGGTGTCGTTGAAAGTCATCTGCGACGACCTGCTCGGCCATCCGCTGCCGCTGCTCGGCGCACGCTTCGAGCACACGGCGCCGGATTATCAGGCGACCTACGCCGAACACTTCAATTGCCCTTTGAACTTCAATGCGCCGGACAACGCCTTCGCCTTCGACCGCGCGTGGCTCGATCAGCAGTTGCCGCTGGCCGACGCCATCACCCACCAAGCCATGGCCGAACGTTGCCGCAAGCAGAACACCGAGTTCACCGGGCGTCAGGCGTGGCTGGGGCGGATTCGCCAGTTGCTCGGCGCGCAATTGAACGCGGCGCCGGGACTTGAGGGGCTGGCGGCGCAGATGAAATGTTCGGCGCGCACTTTGCGCCGACACCTCAAGGATTTGGGCTGCAGCTATCAGGAGTTGCTCGATGAGCTGCGATTCGAGCAAGCCAAACAAATGCTCTGCGACGATCAACTGCCGATTTACCAGATCGCCGAGGCGCTGGGCTTCAGCGAAACCGCCAGTTTCCGCCACGCGTTCGTGCGTTGGAGCGGCGTTGCGCCGAGTCAGTTCCGCCCTTAAGCACAACGACGCAGGAATCAAATTCCTGTAGGAGCGAGGCTTGCCCGCGAAGCTTTTAGCGTTCGCAAGGACGCCTTCGCGGGCAAGCCTCGCTCCTACGGGTCCTGCGTCATTCGGGGGCAGCCGCGCGCCAACAAGGGGCGAATTGCGGTCAGAGGTTTTGGCCATATCGATCCCCTTTTGGCCTCTCCTGCCGTTCTCCCAAACGCCGTGCGAGGCAAGACTGGGTGCAACCGAATCAGCCTGCGGAGAACAACAAAATGCTGACGATTTACTCGGACGATCACCACCTGCACCACGGCCGCTGCGAATTGATGGACGGGCAACTGATGCCCTGCTTCGAAATGCCCTCGCGCGCCGACCATGTGCTGCAGCGGGTCAAGGATCGCCAACTCGGCGCGGTCGAAGTGCCGCAGGACTTTGGCCTCGGGCCGATCCAGCGAGTTCACGACCACGCCTATCTCGATTTCTTCAAAGGCGCCTGGGCCCGTTGGACCGAGTTCAATACCGACGGCGACTTGCTGCCCTACACCTGGCCGGCGCGCACACTGCGGCGAATCATGCCGACCAGCCTGCACGGCCAGCTCGGTTATTACAGTTTCGACGGCGGCGCGCCGATCACCGCGGGTACCTGGCAAGCGGCGTACAGCGCAGCGCAAGTGGCGTTGACCGCGCAAGCAGCGATCCAGCGCGGCGCCCGCACTGCTTTCGCGTTGTGTCGTCCGCCGGGACACCACGCCGCCAGCGATTTGATGGGCGGTTATTGCTACCTCAACAACGCCGCAATTGCCGCTCAGGCCTTCATCGATCAGGGCCACAAAAAAGTCGCGATCCTCGACGTCGATTACCACCACGGCAACGGCACGCAATCGATTTTCTACGAGCGCAGCGACGTGCTGTTCACCTCGATCCACGGCCACCCGGAAGCCGAATTCCCGTTCTTCCTCGGCTACGACGATGAACTGGGCGAAGGCGCCGGCGAAGGCTACAACTTCAACTACCCTCTGCCCGCCGGCTCAGGCTGGGAGACCTGGAGCGCCGCGCTGGATCAGGCCTGCGAGCAGATCGAAAAGTACGGCGCCGACATCGTCGTCGTGTCGCTGGGCGTCGACACGTTCAAGGACGATCCGATCTCGCAGTTCAAGCTCGACAGCCCGGATTACCTGGCCATGGGCGCACGCATCGGCAAGCTCGGCAAACCGACGCTGTTTGTCATGGAAGGTGGCTACGCGGTAGAGGAAATCGGCATCAACGCCGTCAACGTTCTCGAAGGTTTTGAAAGCGCCCATTGAGGAATTAAAACAATGAACAGACTCAAGCGTTTTATCGCTCCAGCGTTCGTCCCCACGATGCTGTGCGCGACGTTGCTCAGCGGCGCCGCCCACGCCGAAGAGCGAACGTTGCGCGTCTACAACTGGTTCGACTACATCACGCCCAAGGCGTTGGAAGACTTCAAGACACAGAACACCCAGACCAAACTGGTCTACGACATCTTCGACACCAACGAAGCGCTCGAAGCCAAGTTGCTCACCGGCAATTCCGGTTACGACGTGGTGGTGCCGTCCAACGTGTTCCTCGCCAAGCAAATTGAAGCCGGGGTGTTCCAGCCGCTGGACCGCAGCAAGTTGCCGAACTGGAATCACCTCGATCCCAAGTTGATGAAGCTGATCGAGGCCAACGACCCCGGCAACAAATTCGCCGTGCCGTACATGTACGGCACCATCCTGATCGGCTTCAACCCGGACAAAGTCAAAGCCGCGCTCGGCGCCAACGCGCCGGTGGACAGTTGGGACCTGATCTTCAAGGAAGAAAACCTCAGCAAGCTCAAGCAGTGCGGCGTCGCCCTGCTCGACTCGCCGTCGGAGATCCTGCCGCTGGCCCTGCAACACCTGGGCCTCGACCCGAACAGCACAAAACCGGCGGATTACGAAAAGGCTGAAGCGCTGCTGATGAAGATTCGGCCGTACGTGACGTACTTCCATTCCTCTAAATACATGGCCGACATCGCCAACGGTGACATCTGCGTCGCGGTCGGTTATTCCGGCAGTTTCTCCCAGGCCGCCAATCGCGCCAAAGAGGCGAAAAACGGTGTGGTGGTCGACATGCGTTTGCCCAAAGAAGGCGCCCCGATCTGGTTCGACATGCTCGCGATTCCCAAAGGCGCGAAGAACCCGCAAGACGCCTACACCTTCATCAACTACCTGCTGCAACCGCAGGTGATTGCGCCGGTCAGCGATTTTGTCGGTTACCCGAACCCGAACAAGGACGCCACCGAGCTGGTCGATCCGGCGATCCGCAACAACCCCAACCTGTACCCGACCGAGTCGGCGATGAGCACGCTCTACACCTTGCAACCGCTGCCGCGTGATGCCGAACGCGCACGCACGCGAGCGTGGACCAAAATCAAATCCGGCACCTGATCATCCGCCCAGCCACCAGACCCGCCACGCGCGGGTCTTTTTTTGCCTGCGATAAATAGCTACCACCCGCAGCAGCATCGCGTTTCCTACCGTGAGCCACTCCGTAATGCCCCGATCAACAAGGAACCGACCATGACCTCCCCGCCCGAACACCTCAACAACGCCATGCTGCTGCAGGAAAAAAGTGCGCTGATCTACCAGACCAGCCGCGGCCCCAGCCTGCGGGAAGTCGGCGCAAAACTGTTGCGCGAAGCGCTGCACGAGCTGTACCCGAACCTGCACATCGATCCGGATCACACCTTGATCGTCACCCCGCACTGGGAGCCGGCCGGTGAATCGCTGAACAGCTTCGAGCCGCTGATCGAAACCATGACCACCACGTTGCTGGCGCAAAGTCGCTCGGCACGGGCGGCCAACTTCATTGAAGGCGAGCACTTCCTGACCCCCGCGCCGCTCACCGAATACCCCGTACAACTGGCGGTCAGCATCGAGGACATCGCCAACCTGCTGAACAACTACGCGCCGCTGCTGTTTGTCGAATTCCAGCAGCAGCAACTCGCTTACTGGAACGCGCCAATCAGCGGCAAACCGCGCTGGCATGAACTCAGCGACACCCTGAGAAAGGCCTTGAACCTGCAACAGATCAAAGGCTGGACCGCCGATGACTGCGAAGTCGCACGAGCCGTTTCCGCCTACCCCGACAAAACCGAGCGAGCCACGGCCAACACCGCGATCCCGGGCATTCAGGCGTGCCTGATCGATATCGATTACGACGAGCCGGACAACGTCCGCCACGTCGTACTCAGCGGCGCAATCGTGCTCAAGGCGACCCATAACAACCGCGAGATCCTGCTGCTGCACAGCATCGAGGGCGGCTACGAGACTTTCGCGTCCATGCAAGCGTTGGGCGCTTCCCTGCCGACGCGCATGGGCATGGAGGACACCGGGCATACCTGGCAATGGCGGCTGTTCGAACCGGATGGCAACGTGTTCGATTACGTCGCGTGGGCGCTGATCGCCGGGCAAATGGAGGCGATCTCTTCGCTGCAATCCTCGGCCGATGCAACCACGCTGCCCATTTCACCCGCCTCCAGCGGTCCCGGGAATTTCAGCGCCGAAGAAAAGGTCCACTTCGACCAACTCGAAGCGGCGATACCCGCGTGGCTGGCCAACGCCTCCGCGTCCGACCTGCAAGCCTACGGCCATTACCTGTCCAATCAGGGCCGATTGCGCAACGCTTCCGGGCTCAACGACATCCAGTTGATCAGCGAATATGCCGAACAACAGATGCGCAACGCGATCATCGCGGACCGCAGCGCGCATGCCAATGACGCTGCTGCGCTGCCCCTTGAGGACCTGCGCATTGTTGTCGTCAGCAGTCTGAGCGTCGGCGCCTTCACCCTGCCCAACCCGCAGGAAACCCACGTCGAAACCCTCGGCCAGTTCGCCCTGCAGAACAACACGCCGTACAAAGCGGCGCTGAAATTTCTAAACAATCAGGCCTGCCCTGCCTGGCTGACGGTGCCTTACCTGGTGAAAATTGCGCAGCAGGTCGATGTCGGCAAAAACTACCCGGCGCTGCTCAAGGCTCACCTCATCGACGATGACACGCTGGCATTTGATCAACTGCAACGGTATGTCAACCTGTTGCCCGACCTGCTCAAACTCAAGGCTCTGGAATGCAAGCTGCAAAAGGACGGCGGCGTCAACGCGACGGGTTATCGCTACATCTGTGAATTGATGGACCGGGCACAGGGTCATCCGCCGCAGGAGTCGCAGGACATCGTCATCCGCCCATTGAGTTTCGTGCCGCGCCATCGTTTGTTGTCGACGGGCGATACCGTGGCGAACATGTTCATCATCGGCCCACGGCATCCGCACAACAGTCCGTGCCTGCTCTACCGTCCGGCGCTGGAACAACCGCTGCTGCAATTCGCCTCGCTGCAAAACATGATTTACGCCATCCACCAGCCTGGCGAACTGCGCGACTCGGTGCTGGCCTGGCTGCCGACCCCGGCGCTCAGTTTCGAATATTCGCAGTACGTGTTTCCGGTCGGCCTGCCGTCACCGTGGCTGACCACGCAAACCGGGATCGAGATGCTGTTCAACCTCGACTTGAGCGGGCCGATCAGCCTGGGCACCGACGAAATTCGCGAAAATCTGTTACCCACGTTGTTTACCAGCAACGCCAACACGTTGGTCGAACAAGCGGATCGGCAATCGCTGTCGAACGGCGAGCGTCGCTGGGAACTGCTGCGCGACAGTGGCTGGGCGATTTTCAATATCGCCTCGACTTTTCTGACCGGCCCGGTGGGCACCGCCGCGTGGGTCTGGCAATGCATCGGGCAATTGCAGCAAGGGCTGGAAGCACGCGAACGCGGCGACAGCCTGGTGCAATGGACGTCGCTTGGCGACGTGCTGATGACGCTGGGGATGATCCTGATCCACCGCGCCAGTCAGCGCCGCAATCGCGTCGAGGTCGAGCGCAGACCCGGCAAACGCCGCAGCTCGCTGCAGCAAAAATCGGTGCCGCGCTTGCTGGCACCGGCGACTGCCGCGACCACCATGACGTTCGACAGCCACCTGCTGACCGGCCAACTGCCGCTGGAACACGCTACCACGCTGGAAGAAACCGCCTCGGTTCCGCGCCGCGCGCCAGGTCCGCTGGGTATTTATCTGGACACCCTGAAAGTCAGCGCGCCGGACTTGAACAATGCCGACGTAACCATCCTCAAAAGCGCTCCGCCGCACCTGTACCAGCTCGACGACAAACGTTACGCGAGGGTCGGCACACGCTGGTTCGAGGTGATGACCAATGGCGATGACGAAGTGGAAATCTTCAATCGCAAAAGCCCGATGCGTAATGGGCCGTTGTTGATCCATGACCTGCACGGCAATTGGTACGTCGACACGCGCCTGCGCCTGCGCGGCGGCGGTTTGAAAAGCCGCTTGAAAGCCATCCGCCTGCAAAAAGAGCAGCGCAAGGACGCCTTGGAGGAAAAAATCCAGGCGTTCAAACGTCAGGAAACGGCGATAAAAGATGAAGTGCAGGCATTGCAGGATGCGATGCTGCTGGCGCCCGTCGATGGCTACGAAGCGCACGCCAAGGCGTATACCGACCGCATCGAAAGCGTGATCGACAACTACCGCGAAGCGCTCGCGCAACTCGGCGAGTGGCGCCAACTGGGCGGCACAATCGGTTACACCTACGACATGCTGCGCCTGACTACCTTGCTGGAAAAATACCTGTCGCTGTGGTTCACGGTGAAGGGCTCTCTGTATTCGACGATCATTGCGCCGATGACCGGCGAAGGCGCGATCAACCCCAATGTGCCCGTGGGCGGCGACTTGCCGACGATTGGCCGAGCCACCGAGGTGTCGCACGCAATCATCCAGCGCATCGGCTGGGCGCAGGAAGCTCTGGACGGCCTGAAAGTGTTGGGCCGCGCCTCCCGCGAAGCGTCGCACACCATCAAAAGCCTGATGCCGCGCTACTCGCAACTGGATTACAAGGCCAACCTGATCGGCATGGCGTACGAGCAATGCGTGCAAGAACAGGCCAGCGAAATGATGCCGCTTGCCCGTGCGGCGGTGGCGGACATCGTGGTCGATGCCTCGGAAGCGAGTCACAAACTCAACGATCTGCTGAAACCCGCGCAGGCGCCAACGCCCGCCGCGCAACGCATCAATGTGCTGTCGCAACTGACCGATACTTTCGCCGATGCACTGCAACGGCTCGAAGACTTGCCCGAGCAATACCCTGCCATGACCCATCCCGAAGCAGTGGCGCGTTTGCATGACCAGATCAAGGAGTTCCAGGCAATTGCCCAGGCGCAGCTCTCGGCGCTTGTGCCGGAAGATGAGTGGGCCGTCGAGCAGGAAGAAACGCCCGCCGTTGCCGGGCCGTCGCGCCTGCAGGTGAAAGTCACGAAAACCCGCCCGCGCAACTCGCCAACGGACACCGAGCTGCCGGCGCAAACGGCTCATTTCAAGCGTTTGATGCCCAAGAGCGAGCAACCGGCCAAACCCGTTCGAAAGGACATGGAAGTTATTGCCGACGCGCTGGGGCTCAATCTTGAAGTCGAGAGTTTCATCACGCGCACGCGCAAGGACGCCGAACGCGCCAACCGCATCCCCGCCGACATGCAGCATCTGTTCGAGCAGCAAGCACTCAAATATGAGGATGAAGCCGCAGCGGTCGATATCGCTTCAGCCAACATCCGCAGCACAACCGGTCAGCCGCCGCCGGTCTCGACGCTGAGTGCCGAACTGCGCAGCGGCGCCGAGCAACTGCGTACCGCCGGGATCAACGTGCGAGCGTCGATGCTGAAGAAACGCAAACCGCGTCAGGAGTATTTCCAGTGGTTGCATCAGAACACTCAAGTCACCGTCGTACGCAACGAACTGGGGCGGATCAGAACCAAAAATCGCAAAGACTATTTTCAGGAATATCGAATACTCGACACCACGCGTAGCGATCAGCCGCTATGGGTCGCGCACTTTCACTACGAGGCAGCCGACAGCCCGGCCAGCCAACCGACCGCGGCGCACCTGAAAATTGCCGACAGTTATCTGCAAACGCTGGAGCCGGAACTGCGTCAACAACTCGAATTGATTGAACCGATGGATTACGTGCTGCGCCGAATCAACGATCCGCTGACGCGCTCACTGTTTCTCGACCTCGAACCAATAAAACCGGCCGCAACAAATAGTTGAATCCTGTAGCAGCTGCGGAGCCTGCGTCCGGCGTTTGTAGCAGCTGCCGAGCCCGCGAGGCTGCGTTCGGCTGCGTAGCAGGCGTAAATCCCAAGGCGAGAATTGCGTTCTCGAACGCACCCTCGCGGGCTCGGGAGCTGCTACAGGGGATCGGTGTTTGGCGGGGTCAGTCGCAACCCCAGGCAACCCGCAAACGCATCAGCGCCGAGTAAATATCGGCCTCCGGCACAGCGGCGAAACCCAGCACCAACCCGGCGCGCTGATCTGCTGGCAGGGTGGAATCGGCCAACCAATAACTGCTCAACGGATTGATCTCAACGCCGACCGCCGCCGCTTGCGCCACCAGTTCGCGCTCGCGAGCGACGCTTTCCACCGAAACAGTCAAATGCAGGCCTGCCGCGACATTCGGCAGGCTGCCGACGCCCGGAATATCCTTCGGCCAACCGGCCAGCAGCGCATTGCGACGACTCAACGCGGCGCGACGCATGCGCCGAATGTGCCGCTGGAAATGCCCGGCGGCGATGAACTCGGCCATCACCGCTTGCGTGCTGACCTCCGAATGCCGCACGTCCACGGCGCGGCGCCGCGAGAACGCATCGACCAGCGCCGGCGGCAACACCAGATAACCGAGGCGCAATGCCGGGAAAGCCACTTTGCCGAACGTGCCGACATACAACACGCGCCCCTGGCGATCCAGCGCCGCCAAGGGTGCCAGCGGCGCGCCGCTGTAGCGATACTCGCCGTCGTAGTCGTCTTCGACGATCCAGCCTTGACTGCGCTCGGCCCACGCCAACAATTCCAGACGCCGCGCCAGACTCATGATCACCCCGGTCGGGTATTGATGAGACGGCGTCACATAAGCCAAGCGGCAATCGCTCAGCCCTTCCAGCTCAGCGCAATTGATCCCCTCGCCGTCCACCGCCACGCCGTGCAATCGGCCACCGGCCACGGCGAATGCATGACCCGCCGCGCGGTAGCCCGGATTCTCGATCGCCACACCATCGCCGGGCTCCACTAGCAGCTGTGCACAAAGGCTAATCGCCTGCTGCGCGCCACTGGTGATCACAATTTGCTCAGCCGTGCACTGCATGCCGCGCGAACTGCGCAAATAGGCCGCGATCATTCCGCGCAATCGCTCATCGCCCGCCGGGTCGCCGTAACACAACTGCTGTAAATCCGGTTTACGCCAGAAAGCCGCGTTGAGCTTGGCCCACACCTCGAACGGGAACAGATCAAAGGCCGGCACACCGACTCGAAAAGCCTTCGGCGGACCACTGGGCGGCAGGGCCAAATGGTTGTTTTCAACCCGCTGCAAAGCCACATTGTGGATAACTTTACTGGATGGAATCACAGGTAAATCCAGCCAATTTGTGGATAAGGTTGTGGGTAAGCCTGTTGATAAGCCTGTGGACAGTTTTGTGGATAGTTTTTTTGCCGGCAATGCGGTTTGCGGCAATTGCGCGACATAAGTGCCGTCGCCGACCCGGCCTTCGATAAACCCTTCGGCGTACAACTGATCGTAGGCGCGGACCACGCTGTTGCGCGAAATCGACAACGCCGCCGCCAGATCGCGAGTGGCCGGCAAACGCGTGCCGCTGGCCAGTCGGCCATCGAGCACCCGCGCGCGCAAGGCTTGATAGAGCTGCCGGCTCAGCCCTTGGCGCGGATCAAGTTCGATGCCGGCCGGGTTGAAGGACAAGGACAACGGTTCGCTGGTCATCGCCGTTCTCGCACTGAATGGACCTATGAAATTGGCCGCTAATGGCTCTTACAACGGACCAATAGCCTGCCTAGGATGGGGCCATTCGCCAAGGGAAATCTCATGTACAACCCCAGCTCATTCGCCATCGAAGATTTGTCGGAACTGCAGCAGCAGATCCTCGGCACGCGCCTTGCCATGCTGGTCACCCACGGTGAGCAAGGCTTGCAGGCCAGCCATATCCCGTTGCTGCTGGAGGCCGGAGAAGGTGCAAATGGCACACTCTACGGGCATTTGGCCAAGGCCAATCCGCAGTGGAAAGACTTGCAGAACGGCGCCGAAGCATTGGTGATTTTTGCCGGCGCCGACGCCTACGTCAGCCCCGGTTTCTACCCGAGCAAAGCCGAGCACGGCAAAGTCGTGCCGACCTGGAACTACGTCGCCGTGCACGCTTACGGCAGCGCTGAAGTTTTCACTGACGCCGAGCGCTTGCACACGTTGGTCAGCGCGCTCACCGATCGCCACGAAGCGAATCGCGCCGACCCGTGGAAAGTCACCGACGCGCCCGCCGACTACATCGACGGCATGCTCCGCGCCATCGTCGGGTTTGCGCTGCCCATCGAGCGTCTGCAAGGCAAACGCAAACTCAGCCAGAACCGCGCGGCCGCCGACGTTGCCGGCGTGCGCGAAGGGCTGGCCGCCAGCTCCGATGCGCAGGACCAAACCCTCGCCCAATTGATGCGTTAAGGAATAACCATGAGCCTGATCGAAATCCGCCCGGTCACCGCCGACGACCACGCCGCGTGGCTGCCGTTGTGGCAAGCGTACTTGCAGTTCTACAACACGCAATTGCCCGACGCCGTCAGCCACAGCACCTGGCAGCGCCTGATCGATGCCGGCGAGCCGACCCATTCGGCGCTTGCCTGGGCCGATGGCAAAGCGGTGGGCATGGTCAATTTCATCTACCATCGCTCGAACTGGAGCATCGAGAATTCCTGTTACTTGCAGGACTTGCTGGTGGCGCCGCAGAGGCGTGGCACCGGCGTCGGTCGGCAGTTGATCGAATTCGTCTACGCCACGGCCAAGGCTGATGGTTGCTGCAAGGTTCACTGGTTGACCCACGAAACCAATGCGACCGCGATCCAGCTCTACGAGCGCATCGCCGAGCGTCCCGGTTTAATCCAGTTTCGCAAAGCCCTTTAAGGTTTCAGGAGAACAACAAATGGCCACTTCACTGGCGGACTGGAAAGGCGCCCCGGCCCCTACGACGCGACTGCTCGAAGGGCGCTTCATTCGCCTGGAAAAACTCGACCCGGCGCGCCACGCCGACGGCTTGTTCCAGGCGCTGGAAGGCCCCGGCGCCGATCCGAAACTCTGGGATTACTTGCCTTACGGGCCGTTTCCAGAACGCAGCGTATTCAACGATTGGCTGAACAACCACGCGGCCAGCAGCGACCCGTATTTCTTCGCAGTGATCGACCGTGCCAGCGGCGACGTGCAAGGCATGCTCAGCCTGATGTCGATCGTTCCGGCGCAGGGCCGCATCGAAATCGGCCACGTGACCTTTGGCGCGCCGATGCAACGTTCACCGAAAAGCACCGAGGCGGTTTATCTGCTCGCCAAGGAAGCGTTTGCCTTGGGTTATCGGCGTCTGGAGTGGAAGTGCAACAACGGCAATGCGCGCTCCAAATACGCGGCCGAGCGTTTGGGTTTCAGCTTCGAAGGCGTGTTCCGCCAGCACATGGTGGTGAAAGGACAGAACCGCGACACCGCGTGGTATTCGATTCTGGACTCGGAATGGCCGGTGGTGGGCGCGGCATTCGAGCAGTGGCTTTCGGATGAAAACCAGACGGATTCGGGGCAGGTGAAAACCCTGGCTGAGTGCCGCGGGTAAATCTTTAATGCCTGGAAGGACGCTATCGCGAGCAAGCTCGCTCCCACATTGGATAGCGGGTGATCACAATTTTGTGGTCAACCCAAAACCCTGTGGGAGCGAGCTTGCTCGCGATGGGCTTCACACGAGTTTTTGAGCCAGCACCGCAATATGCTCCGGCCCAATCCCGCAGCAGCCGCCCAAGTGACTGGCACCACGCGTCTGCCAGTCCGCCGCCCACTGCAAGTAACCCGGCGGGTCGAGATCGTCGCGCAACGGGTCCAAACCATCGTTGGCCGTCGCTTCTTTCGGTTGCGGCGGGAAGGCATTGGCGTACGCGCCTAGCTGAATCTTCACGCCCAAGCGCTCGAACGTCTCACGTGCGACATCAATCGCCGCACCGATCACTTCCGGTTGGCTGCAATTGAACAGCAACGTCTCGACGCCCAACTCCGCCGCGACCGCTGCCGCCTCGGCCACCGGTTCGCCGGAGCGCAAACGCGGGACTTCGTCGGTGTCTTCGTCCTTCAAGGTAAACGACAACCAGAACGGCTTGCCGTCCTGCGGCAAACCGGCGTGAATCGCCCGCGCCTCGACGATCGAACTCTGGGTTTCCGCCAGCCACAGATCAACGTGCGGCGCGAGTCCCTTGACCAGCGGCGAGAGCAATTCAGTCACCCGCGCCGCATCAAACAGGTCCGGACGATAAGAACCAAACAGCGGCGGCAATGAACCGGCAACGCGCACTGCTTTGCCCGAAGCTTGCACCGCGCGCCGGGCCAATTCACCGGCCAGTGCCGCCAACGCCTGACCTTCTGCGGCAAAACGTGCCTCGCCGATATGAAACGGCACCACCGCGTAACTGTTGCTGGTGATCACGTTGGCACCACTTTCGATATAAGCCGCGTGCACCGCTTCAACCGCTTGCGGCGCTTCGCTCAGCGCCAACGCCGACCACTCGGGCTGTCTGAACGGCGCCCCTCGACGTTGCAGCTCACGACCCATGCCGCCATCCAGAATCACCGTGCTTACTGCGCTCATATGCTTTTCACTCATATGCTTATGAAAATAACTCACTATCAGAGTCGTTCTTATAACTATTTAATACGCACCATTCGGTTAATAACAACCTCTTTTTTTTCAGGGATCAACTGTGAAATTTCAACCGCTATTGGCCTTGGGCCTGACCATTCTGGCCGCCTCTACCCAGGCTTTCGGCGGCGCCACGCTGGACCGCGTCGAGCAAAACAAAGAGCTGGTCGGCGTATTAATGGAAAGCTACCCACCGTTTTCATTCCTCAACGACCAGAACCAGCTCGACGGTTTTGACGTCGACGTGGCCAAAGCCGTGGCTGAGAAACTCGGGGTCAAACTGCGCCTCGAAACGCCGTCCTGGGACGTGATCGCCGCCGGCCGCTGGAGCGGTCGCTACGACATCTGCATCTGCTCGATGACCCCGAGCAAGGCGCGCGCCGAAGTCTTCGATTTTCCGGTCGAGTATTACGCCTCGCCCGCCGTGATCGTGGTCAACGCCAAGGATGAGCGCATC
The DNA here is from genome assembly GCF_002836905.1 of Pseudomonas sp. 43NM1. NCBI lineage: Bacteria > Pseudomonadati > Pseudomonadota > Gammaproteobacteria > Pseudomonadales > Pseudomonadaceae > Pseudomonas > Pseudomonas sp. 43NM1. Next base: position 41,068 of record NZ_MKGS01000136.1, read on the forward strand.
CACAACGCCAAGGACCTGAGCGGGAAAAAAGTCGGCCTCACCAGCGCTTCCAGCTACGAAAGCTACCTGAACAAAAACCTGGTCATCGAAGGCGCCGAAGACACGCAATTGCAGTACCCGTTCGAGGATGTGCAGATCGCGCCGTACGACACCGACAACGTCGCCTTCCAGGATCTGGGACTCGGCGCCGGGGTGCGCCTCGACGCGATCCTCACCAATCTGGTGACCGCGCAACCACGCCTGAATCAGGACAAGCGCTTCAAACTGGCGGGCGACCCGCTGTACTCCGAGCCGAACTCAGTGGCCATCGAAAAGGGCGACGCACAGTGGGACGGCAAGGTGCGTGAGGTCTTCGCGCAACTGAAACAGGACGGCACCTTGAGCAAGCTGTCGCAAAAATGGATCGGCGCTGACATCAGCAAATGACTTCTTTTCACCAACCTCCACAGCCGCCGCAGTTGCCACAAGTACCGCAACCCGTCGCTGAGTCACCTCTGCAACGCGTGTTCGGTTTCCGCACGCGGTTGTACCTGACGTGGGCGGCGATGTTCGGATTGTTCGCCAGTTTCTTCCTGAGCTTCGACCTGAAGTTCTCGATCATTCTCGACAAACTGCCGAACCTCGTCGGCCTGCACCTGGCGCCCAATGGCTTTCTGCAAGGCGCGGCACTGACGCTGTTTCTCTGCGTGTGCTCGATCGTCGCCTCGTCACTGCTGGGCTTCATTACCGCGCTGGCGCGCTTGTCGAAAAGCGCCGTGGCGTTCGGCATCGCCAGTTTCTACGCCTCATTCTTTCGCGGCACGCCGCTGCTGATCCAGATCCTGCTGATCTACCTCGGTCTACCGCAACTGGGCATTGTCCCGGGCGCCATCGCCGCCGGGATCATCGCGCTGTCACTGAACTACGGCGCTTACCTCAGCGAAATTTTCCGCGCCGGCATCCTCGGCGTCCCCCACGGCCAACGCGAAGCCTCGCTGGCCCTGGGCATGCGCGAAAGCGTGATCTTCTGGCGCGTCACCCTGCCCCAAGCCATGCGCACCATCATCCCGCCGACCACCAACCAATTCATCTCGATGCTCAAAGACTCGTCGCTGATCTCGGTGATGGGCGTCTGGGAAGTGATGTTTTTGGCGCAGTCGTATGGTCGGTCTAGCTATCGCTATATCGAAATGCTCACCACGGCGGCGATCATTTACTGGGTGATGTCGATTGGGCTTGAACTGATCCAGGCGCGGATGGAGCGGCATTATGGGAAGGCGTATTTGGGGCGGGGTTAGCCGTAAATTGGAGGCTTAGCTGAAATCGCGCCGAAGCCGCACGACGCCCATCTTCAAGCCAAACGGGCGGAACACGGCATTCAGCGACTTCAGCGTCGGGTTACCCTCCCCATGCTCAAGATGCACCAGCGTACGCACCGAAATTTTGCACATCCTCGCGAATTGGGTTTGGTTCAAACCGGTCACTTCGACACGCAAGCGGCGGACTGCTGCGTTGATTGAAAGGGTGTCGTCGGCAAGGCCGACCTGAATGCTCTCTATTAACAGAGTACGGGCATCAATGCTGAGGGTCATTTCAACCCCCAACTCTTGAACCGCTGTTCAAGGTTTCTCAGGGCGATGGACGGATGATTCATCGTGGTCTCGGGAAGGCCACTTGCGGTGAGAATGTCCGGTAAAGCCGACAACCGGGCAGCGTCCTCGCGCAGGGCTTCGTACAGTGTTTCGGGATCTGCGATAACTTTTAACGCGTTACACACTTCTCGCCATTTCACTTCTCCCGCTACCTCCAGATCTCTAGGCCATTTAGTCGTGCGCGTGACACCTTCGTCGTCCATCACCATCGGCGCAAGATCGTAGATTGGGGCAAGGCGAAAAGAGTTTGTACCGCGAATGATGGATATGTTGCGGCCATGGTTGTCAGAGTTGCCTAGAATCTTGTTCAGCAGATCACGCCGCAAATAATCAGACACCAGGGCAGGTACCTGATCAATCTGTCCGGCTTGTATCCATAGTCGCGCGAGTAGCTGAATCACTTCCAAGTGGTTCATGTAGCTGCCGGGAACTGTCACGCCCGCGAGCGAATAGATGGATTCGACGGCGAATCGCTCAACCCCATGTTTGGAAACCTCACGATCAAAACGCTTCATCCAGAGACTGGGTTTAGTGGCCTCCTCTAGCGCCAGCCCATCCTGCGCTATCGTCTCAATGCCCAGACTATGCAACGCCTTGTAGTAATGAAATTCGCTTTTGAGAATGATCTGATCCGTGAGGGTCGCTCTGTTACGGGCAAATTTTATAAACCAGTGCCGGGCCACTTGTTCGTCATTTAGCACCGCATCCGGATATAGAAGTCCGTCACGTCCTTGCGACATCAAAAGTTTCGGCGCTTCACCACCCGCCCCGGTGGCTCCCCCAATAGCTGCGCCTTGCTCATAGGCGTATTCCAAAAAAGTATTGTCGCGAGCGATGACTTCTTCACGAGGGAAACCTACGGCGGGTCTTCCATCTGCGAGTTCCGCCGATTCCTTGATCCTCAAGTGTCCTATAGGCGCAGGAGTACTGTGCGCCAGCAAGAATAAATCGGCGCTGATGCCATCAGGTTTGTCCTGACCGACTCGTCCCATAAGGAAGCGTTTTGCAGCGCCGGCCGGGGCTATATCGAAAAGGAAGGCCGGCGCCTTCTTCAGCGATGCGTTATCCCAAACTAAAGGCAACCTGGCGCTGACAGCTTTGGAAAACGGTGAATCGATGTCATCGACATTGTTCGATACGTAACCAGTGATATAGCCCAATCGGCAAGGACTCTCGAAACCCTTTGAGGGCTCGGAAAACTTGAGAGTCATTGCGTCTGACCACTCGCCTGATGCGTAGAGTTGCAGTGTCAGTGTGTACATGGACCACCCGAAAGTTGATACGCACAGCGTTGAGGCTACGCGTGCATGATGCAATATAGTGCAGATCGACGCTTGGTAAATATAAAAATACGCAATTAAATGCATTACTCAGGCATTGATGGTGGAAAAAATGCAATTAGATGCACGACGGCATATTCTCGGCGATCGACTGTTCATTTGAAGTTGAGTTTCCAACATTTCGCCAATGGAAGCGTCTGCGATGGTTGTAGGGAAAAGCGTCTGATCCGTGGGTGAAATGCTCAGCAGCCGAAGTCTGCAATGGATTCGGCTACAGGCGCCGTCGCCATGCCTTTCGAGGCGTCAGGAGTTGGCTGACAGACTCAAAACGGATCGACTTTTACAGTTTGGCCTCACCCCAAAAGAGGCTGAACCCGATGTCCATCAGGCACACTTTTCGACCGCATTGCATGGCCCTGGCGATCTCTATCGCGCTGGGCCATGCCGGTTCTGCGCATGCTCAAGAACCCGCTCCTTCGTTGCCATTGCCGGCGGCGCATCTGACGGCGATCGAAACTTTTATCAACCGTCCGGAAACATTTAAAACAGAAGTCACAGCTAGAGCCTCTGGCCCTGACGGTATCGCGTTGAAACTGGGCGATGACGACGATCTGGTGATGGTCAGCCGTCGCGGCCGCTTTAACGGAATCGTTGATGGCGGCGGCGGCCTCAACATTTTGCAACTTGATACGCTCAATGGTGGTGCATTGGGAGAGAGCAAGAATTTCAACCAACTGTTCATCAAACGAGGTTTTTGGACACGAACGGGAGAAAACGATTTCCATGAAGGCGCGATGGTCGCCGACAAGGCAACGTTGACCAACCTGGGACGTATCGGCGGGCAGGTATCGGTTGATAAGGGCGCGACCTTTCGCGGCAAAGGCTCGGTCCACCACTTGCAGGTTGCGGGTCGGCTGGAAGTGAATGCGTTGCACGGAGCGCCGCATGTGCGAGGCAATCTGGAACTGCAAGACACGGCAGAGTTGGCTTATGAGGTGAACGCCGATGGCCATAGCCAAACTATTCAGGTCGATGGTGGCGCTCAACTTGGAAACGCCACGCTGAAGGTTGTCGCCGTGACGGGTGAGTATCCATTAATTAGCCAATACGTAGTGATGACGGCGAGTAAGGTCGACGGCGTGTTCGGCAAGTTGATTAGTGATCTGGCCTTCTTCACACCTGCTGCGACTTACGAAGCAAAGAGTGTCGGCCTGACGTTCACCCGCAATGATGTGCCTTTGGATAAACTCGCGACCGACGACAACGGACGCGCGCTTGGTAAAAGTGTCAGTGAGGAGCAAGTTTCCAAGCCTCCTGCGACAACAACAGTGGCGACTAATGAAACGCCTATCCACGTGCCTTCTACCCCCGCCCCCGAGACATCGCTCGTAGAGTCAACGTTACCTCCGATGCCGGAGCCGCTTGAAGTCGCTTCGACGCCAAAGCTGGTCATCGAAATGCCGGATCCCGCGTCTGCTGAAGCTTCCGTCTCCGAGACGGACTTATCTGCGCCAATACAGAACGTGGTGGAAGCACCTGAAACTTCTATTGCCCAAGTGATTGAGCCTCCCCCTCCAGAAGCAGCAATCCTCCAGGGATCATCCCCAGCCACCCAACCTGCTGCAGCGCCGGCAAAACCTGACTTGCCAACCAACGCCGCAATCGCCGCCCTGCTCGGTTCCGACAAAGCCACCGCTGCCATTGCCATCGAGCAATTAGCTGCGGGGATCAATGCCAATCTGGCGAACGCTACCCTGCGCAGTATCGACCCGGTGAACGGCAGCATGCTCTCCGCCATGCGGCAGATGGATCGTGGCAATTTCAATGCGCAAAACTCGGCGCCGAGTCTGGCGGCGGGCGGCGATGCGGATGGCAGAGTGTGGTTCCAGGCGCTCGGCAGTGGCGGCACGGTGGATCGCGGGCATGTCAGCAGCGCGCTGCAACACTCCACCAAAGGTTTGGTAATGGGCGCCGATTGGGCACTCGACAAGCAATGGAGCCTCGGTGTCATCGGTGCGAAATCGCAGACGCGACTGGACGGTAGCCGGCTGGACGGCGACCTCGACAGTTGGCACCTCGGCGCCTATGCGCTGCGTCAAAGTGGGCCGTTGGCGATACGTCTGGGGGCAAGTCATGGCAAGCATGCGGGCAGCACCAAACGCCAGATCGCGTTCAATGGTTTCAGCGATCGTCTGAAGGGTCGCTACGACGCCAACACTCAACAGGCATTCGCCGAGTTCGGTTACAACCTCGGTAACGGCATGATCAGCGCCGAGCCCTTCGCCAATCTCGGTTACCAGCGCTATCACCGCGACAGCTACACCGAAAAGGGTGGCGCGGCGAAGCTGCAAGTTCATGGGCAAACCCGCGACAATTTCAGCGGCACTTTCGGCCTGCGCCTGGCGCAGCTCAATACGCTGGATAACGGTATGCAAGTCACGCCGCGCTTCAGCGCTGGCTGGAAACACACCTACGGCGATGTCGACAGCAAAACCCGGCAACGACTGGTCACCGGCGGCAAGACTTACACCGTTGAAGGCGCGGCGCTGGACCGTGACAGCCTGATGCTCGATGCCGGACTGGACCTCGCCGTTTCGCCCCGGCATACGCTCGGCGTCGGCTACAACGCAGAGCTGGGCAACGACAGCCGCAGCCACGGCGTGATGGGCCAGTGGCGAATGGCGTTCTGATCAGCAATCAATGACACACCAATAACCCTGTAGGAGTGAGCCTGCTCGCGATGGCGGCAGATCAGTCGATATCAAAACTGACTGACACAACGCTTTCGCGGGCAAGCCTCGCTCCTACAAGGGAGCGTTGTGAGCCCAATATTCAGGCAAAAAAAAGGGGAGCACATGCCCCCCCGAGGTTTAAAGCGGTGTATCGCGGCTGTTATCTCAGCCTTCGATCTCGATCAGGATTTCACCCGGATTGACCCGGTCGCCCTTGGCCACATGAATCGCGGTGACCTTGCCGGCGATGGCAGCCTGGACTTCGGTTTCCATTTTCATCGCTTCGGTGATGAGTACCGATTGCCCGGCTTTCACCGAGTCGCCTTCCTTGACCAGCACATCGACGATGTTGCCCGGCATGGTGGTGCTGACGTGGCCCGGCGCGGTGGCTTGCTTGCGTTTGCTGCTGCCGCCGCTGACGAATTCGTTGAGCGGTTCGAACACCACTTCTTCCGGCATGCCGTCGATGGACAGGTAGAAGTGACGTTTGCCTTCAGCCTTGACGCCGACACCGGTGATGTCGACGCGGTAGGTTTCGCCGTGGACGTCAATGACGAACTCGGTCGGCACGCCTTCGCCACTGGCCGAGGTCACGCTGCCGGCTTCAGGGATCGGCAGCAGCACTTCCGGTGTCAGGGTGCCGGCGTTGCGTTCTTCGAGGAACTTGCGGCCGATGTCCGGGAACATCGCATAGGTCAGCACGTCCTCTTCGGACTTGGCGACGGCGCCGATTTCGCCACGCAGCTTGGTCATTTCCGGTTTCAGCAGATCAGCCGGACGCACGTCGATCACGTCTTCGCTACCGATTGCCTGACGACGCAGTTTCTCGTTCACCGTGCCCGGCGCCTTGCCGTAGCCGCCCTGCAGGTAAAGCTTCACTTCGTTGGTGATGGTTTTGTAGCGCTCGCCGGCCAGCACGTTGAAGAACGCCTGGGTGCCGACGATTTGCGAGGTCGGGGTCACCAGCGGCGGGAAGCCGAGGTCTTCACGAACGCGCGGGATTTCTGCCAGCACTTCGGCCATGCGGTTCAGGGCGCCCTGCTCTTTCAACTGGTTGGCCAGGTTGGAAATCATCCCGCCCGGTACCTGGTTGACTTGAACCCGCGTATCGACCGCGGTGAACTCGCTTTCGAACTGGTGATATTTTTTGCGCACGGCGTAGAAGTACAGCCCGATCTCTTGCAGCAGTTCGAGGTTCAGGCCGGTATCGAACTCGCTGCCCTTGAGGGCCGCAACCATCGATTCGGTGCCAGGGTGGCTGGTGCCCGAAGCGAAACTGGAGATCGCGGTGTCGATGTGATCGGCGCCGTTTTCGATCGCTTTGAGTTGGCACATGGTCGCCAGGCCAGCGGTGTCGTGCGAGTGAATGAACACCGGCAACGACTGCTCGGATTTCAATGCCTTGACCAGTTCGCCAGTGGCGTACGGCGTCAGCAGGCCGGCCATGTCCTTGATCGCCACGGAGTCGCAACCCATGGCTTCCATTTGCTTGGCTTGCGCGACAAACGCGTCAATCGTGTGCACCGGGCTGGTGGTGTAGGCGATGGTGCCTTGGGCATGTTTGCCCGCCGCTTTCACTGCTTCGATAGCCACGCGCAGGTTACGCACGTCGTTCATCGCGTCGAAGATGCGGAACACGTCAATGCCGTTGACCGCGGCTTTGGCCACGAAGGCTTTCACAACATCGTCGCTGTAGTGGCGATAGCCCAGCAGGTTCTGGCCCCGCAGGAGCATTTGCAGGCGCGTGTTAGGCAACGCCGCGCGCAGTTGGCGCAGACGCTCCCACGGGTCTTCTTTGAGAAAACGAACACAGGCATCAAACGTCGCGCCGCCCCAGCATTCCAGCGACCAGTAGCCGACTTTGTCGAGCTTGTCGCAGATCGGCAGCATGTCTTCGGTGCGCATGCGAGTGGCGAGCAGCGATTGGTGGGCGTCGCGCAGGATTGTGTCGGTTACATGGATTTTCTTGGACATTTTGTTATTCCTCACAGGCCTGCGTGGGCGGCGATGGCGGCGGCGATGGCCAGGGCCAGCTCTTCGGGTTTGCGCTTGATCGAGTAGTTGGTCAGTTCAGGGTGGGCTTCAACGAAGCTGGTATTGAACTGGCCGCTACGGAATTCCGGGTTGCGCAGGATTTCCTGGTAATACGCGGCGGTAGTCTTGACCCCTTGCAGACGCATGTCGTCGAGGGCGCGCAAGCCACGGTCCATGGCCTCTTCCCAGGTCAACGCCCACACCACCAGTTTCAGGCACATGGAGTCGTAGAACGGCGGAATGGTGTAGCCGGTATAGATCGCCGTGTCGGTGCGCACGCCGGGACCGCCGGGTGCGTAATAACGGGTGATCTTGCCGAAGCTCGGCAGGAAGTTGTTCTTCGGGTCTTCGGCGTTGATGCGAAATTGCAGCGCGAAACCGCGGTGCTGGATGTCTTCCTGTTTCACCGAAAGCGGCAGGCCGGAGGCGATGCGAATCTGCTCACGGACGATGTCGATGCCGGTGATTTCTTCGGTGATGGTGTGTTCCACCTGCACCCGCGTGTTCATCTCCATGAAGTACACCTCGCCCTCGGCGAGCAGGAACTCCACGGTGCCGGCGTTCTCGTAGCCCACGGCTTTGGCCGCGCGCACCGACAGGTCGCCGATGTAGGCGCGCTGTTCCGGGGTCAGTTGCGGGCTCGGGGCAATCTCGATGAGCTTCTGGTTGCGGCGCTGGATCGAGCAGTCGCGCTCGAACAAGTGCACCACATTGCCGAAGCTGTCACCGAGGATCTGCGCTTCGATGTGCTTGGGATTGACGATGCATTTTTCCAGGAACACTTCCGCCGAACCAAATGCCTTGGTCGCTTCGGAAATCACCCGGGGGAAGGCTTGTTCAAGTTCTTCACGGCTGTTGCAGCGACGAATGCCGCGACCGCCACCACCGGAAGTGGCCTTGAGCATCACCGGGTAACCGATGCGATCGCCTTCTGTCAGCGCTTCGGCGATGTCGGCGACGTTGCCTTCGGTGCCGGGAGTGACCGGTACGCCAGCCTTGATCATGCTGCGGCGCGCTTCGGTCTTGTCGCCCATGCGGCGAATCACTTCGGCCGATGGCCCGATGAATTTGATCCCGCGTTCAGCGCAGATGTCCGCGAGTTCGGCGTTTTCCGAGAGGAAACCGTAACCGGGATGCAGCGCATCGCAACCGGTTTCCACCGCCAGATTGACCAGCTTGCGCGGGTTCAGATAACCGGCCAGTGGGTCGGCACCGATGCTGTGGGCTTCGTCCGCACGTTTTACATGCAAGGCATGGCGGTCGGCGTCGGAATAGACCGCGACCGAGCGAATGCCCATTTCGGCGCAGGCACGCACGATTCGTACGGCAATCTCACCACGGTTGGCGATCAGGATCTTTGTTATCACTTGGAGTTTCCCTTGAGCCGGTGGTACCCACGACCTGCTAGACCAGGTCGGCGCGTGACTAAATGTTTCAATTTAGTCGCAGCCCCACACTAGCCCTCGCGAGGGATTAACAAAAATGATTAATAATTGGGTCAGCCATAAGTAAAGACTTATAGTTGCCCGATCAGCCGCTGGTGAGAGTGTTTATAAAATGCGTAAGTCATTGATGCGTATGACATTGCGTCAATTGCAGATCTTCAATGAGGTTTGTGATTTGCGCTCTTACAGCCGCGCGGCGGATGAAATGTCTCTGACACAACCTGCCGTCAGCCTGCAGATTCGTCAACTTGAGGAGCTGATCGGCCAACCTCTGTTCGATTACGTCGGCAAAAAACTCTACATGACCGAAGCGGCTGAAGCGCTTCAGCGCGCCAGTCGGGATATTTTCGGACGCCTGGAAAACCTGGATATGCAGTTGTCGGACATGCAGGGTTCGCTGCAGGGGCAACTGAAACTGGCGGTGGAATCCAGCGCCAAATACTTCGTGCCGCACCTGTTTGCCGCGTTCAAACGCCAGCATCCCGAGGTGAATCTGCACCTGACCGTGGTCAACCGTGGCCAAGTGATTCGGCGGCTGTCGGATAACCGCGATGACTTGGTGATCATGTCGATGGTCCCGCAGGACATGGGCCTGGAATTCCTGCCCTTTTTGAACAACCCGATTGTCGCCGTGGCGCCGCCGGATCATCCGCTGTGCCACATGGGCCCGCTGCGTTTGCAGGATCTGGAACCGTACACGCTGCTGATGCGCGAGCCGGGCTCCGGGACGCGAATGGCCTGCGAAGAGTATTTCAAAGAGAAACGCGTGCACTTCACCCAGACTCAGGAAGTCGCCTCGGCCGAGGCTCAGCGTGAATGCGTGTCGGCGGGTCTGGGCCTGGCGCTGTTGACGCGCCACGCCCTGAACCTTGAGTTGGCGACCGGCGCACTGATCGAGTTGCCGGTCGACGAGCTGCCGCTGTATCGCAGCTGGTGCCTGGTGCAGGCCAAAGCCAAACGCCTGTCACCGGTAGCGCACGCCTTCCTGGCGTTTATCCGCAGCGAGCGGGTGCAAATCAGCGCGTTGGTTGAGCGCTTCGACGGGAAGTTGCCGGGGCTGCCTGCCAGTAGTTGAGTTCGAGCTCGTCAGGGTAATCGCCAATCTCGGCCAGCAGCTGGCGGCGTTCGCAGCGATCTTCGATGGCACGACGAAACTCCATGCGGCGCTGGTCTTCCTGCTGACGACGGGTTTTCAGGGCGCTGTTGCGTTCTTCGTAGGGCTGGGCCATTTCGGTTCTCCCAAGGCGATTACGGGAGTTACACGATGAGCGTCGCGGATGACGATTTGGCGGCGGGTTGATTACAGACAGATGAAAGTTGTTGTTTCCAGAGACGCCTTCGCGGGCAAGCCGCGCTCCTACAGATATCGCATACCTGTAGGAGCGAGGCTTGCCCGCGAAGAGACCCTCAAGACAAATAAGGAATCAGTCGTCCAGCGCTTTCACTGATTTAGGCGACAACCGCAAGCTGCGCAGGCTGCGCTTGACGCTCTTGAGGTGGTTGACCAGGCTCGGCCCGCGCGCCATCGCTACGCCCATCGCCAACACGTCGATCACCACCAGATGGGCGATGCGTGAGGTCAGCGGTGTGTAGATCTCAGTGTCTTCGTGCACATCGATCGCCAAATTGACGGTCGACAGCTCGGCCAACGGCGTCTGACTCGGGCACAAGGTGATCAGCGAGGCGCCGCTTTCGCGCACCAGATTCGCCGTGATCAACAAATCCTTGGAGCGGCCGGACTGGGAAATACAGATCGCCACATCGGTCGGCTTCAACGTCACCGCCGACATCGCCTGCATGTGCGGATCGGAATACGCCGCTGCCGTCAGCAGCAACCGGAAGAACTTATGCTGCGCGTCTGCCGCGACCGCGCCGGAGGCGCCAAAGCCATAAAACTCGACCCGCTGCGCTTGCGACATCAGCGACACCGCGCGCTGCAATTCCACTGGATCGAGCTTCTCGCGAACCTCCATCAACGTGTGCAACGTGGTGTCGAAGATTTTCAGACTGTAGTCAGCGACCGAATCGTCTTCATGAATCGCGAACTGCCCGAAGCTCGCACCGGCGGCCAGACTCTGCGCCAGTTTCAGTTTCAGATCCTGGAAACCGGAACAGCCGATCGCGCGGCAAAAGCGCACGATGGTCGGCTCGCTGATGCCCACGCTGTGGGCCAGGTCGGCCATGGAACTGTGCATCACCGCCGCAGGATCAAGCAGCACATGATCGGCGACCTTGAGCTCCGACTTGCGTAACAGGTGGCGGGACTGGGCGATATGTTGCAGCAGATTCAAGGGGCTGGACTCTTTGTTATTGGCAGGCGCCGGGGATGTAGCAAGCTTGTAGTTATACTACATGAATCGGCTTTTTGCCTGCCCAATGCGTAACTCGATGTCCCGATTCCACGCCTCATGCGCTCCATGTAGCACCTTTGGGCCTTTGTAGCAGCTGCCGAAGGCTGCGTCCGGCTGCTACAAAGAATTGGCGTCCTTTCGCAGCAGCTCAGCGAGATCAGCGGCTTCCACCGGACGACTGATCAAATAACCCTGCACTTCATCGCAGCGCTCGGCCTCCAGGAACGCCAACTGCTCCGCGCGCTCAACGCCTTCCGCCACGACTTTCAGCGACAAGCCGTGCGCCATCGCAATGATCGCCCGAGTGATCGCCGCGTCCTCGCTGCCCTCGCCGAGTCCACGAATAAACGCCTGATCGATCTTCACGTAATCCACCGGAATGCGCTTGAGATAGCTCAGCGACGAATAACCCGTACCAAAATCGTCGATCGCCAGTTTCACGCCCAAGTCGCGCAACTGCTGGAAGGTCGCGATGATGTGTTCGACGCTGTCCAGCAACTGGCTTTCAGTCAGTTCCAGTTCGAGGAACTGCGGGGCCAGCCCGGTCTCTTCCAGCACCTGACGCACGAGGCTGACCAGTTTGCCCTGACGCAATTGATGCACGGACAAATTCACCGATACTCGAATCGGCGGCAGGCCCTGACGCTGCCATTCACAGGCTTGCCAGCAGGCCTGGCGCAACACGAACTCGCCGATCGGGCCAATCAGCCCGGTCTCTTCGGCCAGCCCAATGAATTCATTGGGCGGCACGTGGCCCATGGTCGGATGCTCCCAGCGCACCAAGGCTTCGGCAGCGTTCAAGCGGCCCGTGGCGAGGCACAGCTTCGGTTGATAAAACACTTTGAGCTGCTTTTCTTCGATGGCTTTGCGCAGGTGGTTTTCCAGTTGCAGGCGTTCCAGCGTGCTCGCTTGCAGGCTCTCGGTGTAGAACTGGAAATTGTTCCCGCCCAAGTGTTTGGCGTGCTGCATGGCCATGTTCGACTGGCTGACCAGCGCGGAAATCTCTCGCGCATTGTCCGGCAACATACTGATGCCCATCGACGCACTGACCACCAACTCATGCCCGTCGACCGTCACCGGTAAACGCAGCTTGGCCGACAACCGGGTGGCCACGCGGGCCAGGCTCGACAGGTTGCCGTAGGCGTCGAACAGCACCGCAAACTCATCGCCGGACAGCCGCGCAATGGTGTCGGCCTCGGGCAACGCATTGATCAGCCGCCGGGCCATTTTCTGCAGCAGTTGATCGGCGATTTCATGGCCGAGGCTGTCGTTGAGCAGCTTGAAACGATCGAGGTTGATATGCAGCAAGGCCAAACTGCGGCGACCGCCCTGACGTACCCGCTGATGAGCCTCGCCCAATCGCTCGCGGAACAGCGAACGGTTGGCCAGCCCCGTCAATTCGTCGTAATGAGTGAGGAATCGCATGCGCTCTTCGGATTCGCGCCGCGCCGATAGATCGGCGAAGAAGCCGACAATATGGCTGACCTTTCCGCGACTATCGCGCACCGTGTTCAATTGCAGCCATTGCGGATAGAGCTCGCCATTCTTGCGCGTTTCCACCAGTTCGCCCTGCCAACTGCCGTGTTGCTCCAGCGCTTGGTGGATGACGTTGTAGTGGCGCCGGGCGTCGCGGCTGCACGGCAAATCGACCACGTTGTGGCCGAGCATGTCGCCGATGTCGTAGCCGGTGACGCGGCTGAACGCCTGGTTGATGGCGATCAGCGTGTAATGCGGATCAAGGATGACGATGCCTTCGCTGGCCGCTTCGAACACGGTGGCCGCGAGTTGCCGCTGTTCTTCCAGGCCTTTGCTGGCGCTGATGTCGCGGCGCGTGCCGACCATGCGGATCACCCGCCCGCTGTCACTGCGCTCGACTGCGCGGCCACGGTCCTCGATCCAGACCCAATGGCCGTCGCCATGGCGCACGCGGTATTCGATCTGGTAATCCTCGCTGCGGCCCTTCAAGTGCTCGACCAGCGCGCGTTTGAGCGCCGGCACGTCGTCGGGGTGCAGGCGCGGGCGCAGGTGGCTGAGCATCGCGGTGACGTATTCCGGCGCGAGGCCGAACAGCTCCTGAATCTGCGTGTGATGGACCTCGTCGGTTTGCAGGTTCCAGTCCCACAAGCCCAGTTCGCTGGCCTTCAGCGCCAACGCCAGACGCGCTTCACTTTTGCCCAGGGCCTGAGTCGCCGCACTGAGCTCCTGGCTGCGTTCGGCCACGCGGTTTTCCAGTTCGACCTGGGCTTCGCGCAGCTCTTCTTCGGCGCTGCGGCGCTGATCGATTTCGCTGGCGAGCTCGTAATTGAGCTGATCGCTCTGCGCTTGTGCCTGCTGCAGATGTTCGATCAACGCCTGATTCTGGAAGCGCCGCAACAAACCACGATCAATCAGCCGATTGACCTGCCACGCGACCACGCTCAACGCGCCTAGCAGGATCAGCCCGAACCAGCCCCAACCTTGCTGCTGCTCATCGCCGCCCCAAAACATGTAGGCAATCGCCGGCAACAGACAGGGCAGCGTGAACGAGAGGAACGCCGGCAGGCTGACCGCATACGCGACGCTCGCCGAGAGTGCGGCGGCGCCGATCAGGCCGAATACCCAGGCTTGCTGAATGAAAGTGTCGGCGGGGACCAGGGCAATGCCGGCGCCCGCGAGGGTCAGCCCGGTCATGGCCGAGCCGAGCAAAAACATGCGAATCCAGATCGGGTGAGCCTGGCGATTGGGAATCGCTGAATCGAAGGCCGCCACTTGAATCACCCGCAGCGCCACCAGCGACAGCAACCAGATCAGCCAGACGCTGACCAGAAAGTAGCGTTGCGGGCTCCACAGCAACCCGGCGCACACCAGACCGTTGATCAGCATGAACAGCGTCGGCAACAGCGAGCCCTGGTACAGCAGGCGCGTACGCTCGACGGCCATTTGCATGGCGTACTGTTTGCGGATAACCCGCGGCTCCACTGAAGGGCCCGCCAGGTCGGAACTGAGGGTCATAGGCAATTTTCTTGTTCTTATAATGAGCGTGGTGAGCCCGAATCGTGCACGGAGCATACACAAGCAGCGCCGTTGACCAAACTGCCCAAAGTCAGAAAACAGACAAAAGTATCAGCGCCTGACGGACGCCCAAAAGCGCTCAAGCGAGCCCCGCCGCCGCTTGCAGGCAGTGACCGACCGGTCGTCCTGCATGGATCTTTCATCGGCTAAATCAAAGCGGGGTTTGCCCGGTGTGACGCCGCCCCCTAGAATGCCCCGATGCGCGATGATCTCTCCCTTCTGCTGAACTCCCTCAACGATGCCCAACGTCAGGCCGTAGCTGCCGCCGTGGGTCGTCAGTTGGTCCTGGCCGGTGCTGGTTCCGGTAAAACCCGAGTGCTGGTGCACCGTATCGCCTGGTTGATCCAGGTCGAAAACGCCTCGCCCCACTCCATCCTGTCGGTGACCTTTACCAACAAGGCCGCTGCCGAGATGCGTCATCGCATCGAGCAGCTGATGGGTATCAACCCGGCCGGCATGTGGGTCGGCACCTTCCACGGCCTGGCGCACCGCTTGCTGCGGGCGCACTGGCAGGAAGCCAAGCTGAGCCAGACCTTCCAGATTCTCGACAGCGACGACCAGCAACGTCTGGTCAAGCGGGTGATCCGCGAGTTGGGCCTGGACGAGCAACGCTGGCCGGCCCGGCAGGCTCAGTGGTTCATCAACGGGCAGAAAGATGAAGGTCTGCGCCCGCACCACATTCAGGCCAGCGGCGATTTGTTCCTCGCGACCATGCGCAGCATTTACGAAGCCTACGAGGCCGCGTGCCTGCGCGCCGGCGTCATCGACTTCTCCGAACTGCTGCTGCGCGCCCTCGACCTGTGGCGCGATAACCCAGGCTTGCTCGAGCATTATCAGAAGCGCTTCCGGCACATTCTGGTGGACGAGTTTCAGGACACCAACGCCGTGCAGTACGCCTGGTTGCGCCTGCTGGCCAAGGGCGGCGACAGCCTGATGGTGGTCGGCGACGACGACCAGTCGATCTACGGCTGGCGCGGGGCGAAAATCGAGAACATCTACCAGTATTCCGATGACTTCCCGGACGCTGAAACCATTCGCCTGGAACAGAATTACCGCTCCACCGCCGGCATCCTCAAGGCTGCCAACGCGCTGATCGCCAACAATACCGGGCGCATGGGCAAAGAGCTGTGGACCGATGGCGGCGAAGGCGAGGCGATCAACCTGTACGCCGCGTTCAACGAGCACGATGAAGCACGCTATGTGGTGGAAACCATCGAAAGCGCGCTTAAAACCGGCTTGGCCCGCAGCGATATCGCGATTTTGTACCGCTCCAACGCCCAATCGCGCGTTCTTGAAGAAGCTTTGCTGCGCGAGCGCATTCCATATCGCATCTATGGCGGCCAGCGCTTCTTCGAACGTGCGGAAATCAAAAACGCCATGGCCTACCTGCGTTTGCTTGAAGGTCGTGGCAACGATGCCGCGCTGGAACGGGTGATCAACGTTCCGGCCCGTGGCATCGGCGAGAAAACTGTCGAAGCGATCCGCGATCACGCCCGCCACAGCGATGTGTCGATGTGGGAAGCCATGCGCCTGCTCGTGGCCAATAAAGGCCTGACCGGGCGTGCTGCCGGCGCGCTCGGCGGGTTTATCGAGCTGATCGAAAACCTCGCCGCCAAGTGCATGGAAATGCCGCTGCACCTGATGACCCAGACCGTCATCGAGCAGTCGGGGCTGATTGCATATCACGAAGCGGAAAAAGGCGAGAAAGGCCAGGCACGGGTAGAAAACCTTGAAGAACTGGTCAGCGCCGCGCGCGCGTTCGAGAACGCCGAGGACGAGGAAGACCTGACGCCACTGGCGGCGTTCCTCGGGCATGCGTCGCTGGAGGCCGGGGACACTCAGGCCGACGAGCATGAAGACAGCATTCAGTTGATGACCCTGCACAGCGCCAAAGGCCTGGAATTCCCTTACGTGTTCCTCGTCGGCATGGAAGAAGGCCTGTTCCCGCACAAGATGAGCCTGGAAGAACCCGGCCGTCTCGAAGAGGAACGGCGTCTGGCCTACGTGGGGATTACGCGGGCAATGCAGAATCTGGTGATGACTTACGCTGAAACCCGACGCCTGTACGGCAGCGAAACCTACAACAAGGTGTCGCGTTTCGTACGTGAAGTGCCGAAGGGTCTGATCCAGGAAGTGCGGCTGTCCAACAGCGTCAGCCGTCCATTCGGCGGTGGTCAGCAGCAGAGCTCGAGCAGCCTGTTCGGCGGCAGCGAGATTCCCGATACCGGTTTCAGCCTCGGCCAAGCGGTGCGCCATTCGGTGTTCGGCGACGGCGTGATCCTCAACTTCGAAGGCGCCGGCGCGCAGGCGCGGGTGCAGGTCAACTTCGCTGAAGGCAGCAAGTGGCTGATGCTCGGTTACGCCAAGCTCGAAGCGATCTAAACCTGGCGAGGCTTTTCTGTGGGAGCGAGCTTGCTCGCGAAAGGGGCGCCGCGGTTTGTCTCCGGATAAACCGAGGTGCGGCCATCGCGAGCAAGCTCGCTCGCACAGGGTTCACATTTCCTACAACGCATGTCCGCTTGTCTTACAGACAAAAGTACATCGCCCTCTATCCCGCGGCTTACCTGAACCTCACCTGTCAGGCAAAAGCCCGAAACACTCTGCCGCTAGCCAGTGACCCTTCAGCTGTGCAACATGGCACGCGTTCCATCCACAAATGGGAATTCCCTTTATGAAACGTTTTCTTAGCATCGCCATGGCCTTGTGCATTGGTCTGACGATGAGCCTGGACGCCAACGCCAAGCGCTTCGGTGGCGGCAAGAGCTCCGGCGCTGCGCCGTCTCACCAGACCAGCCAAATGGCTCCTTCTTCTGCCGCAGGTGGCGCTGCCGCCACTGCGGGCGCCGCCGGTGCGGCTGGCGCTGCAACCAAGGCCAGCGGTGCTTCGCGCTGGCTCGGCCCTCTGGCCGGCATCGCCGCCGGTGGCCTGTTGGCCTCGATGTTCATGGGCGACGGCTTCCAGGGCATGCAGATCTTCGACATCCTGATCATGGCGCTGATTGCCTTCATGGTCTTCCGCTTCATCGCCGCTCGTCGTCGCAAGCAGCAAGACCAGCTGTCTCCAGCCGGCGCGCCGATGCACCGCGAAGCGTTCGATCAGAAGCCGGCCAGCACCGGTTCGATCTTCGGCGGTTCGGCAGCTCCTGCCGCCGCGCGTCCGGTGATCAATGCACCAGCCTGGTTCAATGAGCAGAACTTCATTGCTGCGGCCCGCAACCATTTCCAGTCCCTGCAACAACACTGGGACGCCAACGAAATGGACAAGATTGCCGAGTTCGTGACCCCGCAACTGCTGGAGTTCCTCAAGCGCGAACGGGCTGACCTGGGTGACGGCTTCCAGTCCACTTACATTGATAACCTCAACGTGCAGCTGGATGGCGTCGATGATCGCGCAGACAAGACCATCGCCACCCTGACCTTCAGTGGTGTGTCGAAGACTTCACGCTTCGACCAGGGCGAAGTGTTCAGCGAGAGCTGGAACATGGAACGCCTGCAGGGCGAGAACCAGCCATGGCTGGTTGCCGGTATCCGCCAGAACGGCTGAACCGACCCGCATTGAATGTGTCGCAAGAAAAAGCCCCGGCCTTGGCCGGGGTTTTCTATTTCGCGGTTGCATCTATAGCGAGCTACTGTATAAACCGCCCCAACTAAACCGCGCCATCAAGCAAGAGGATCCCGGACGTGGAAGAAATCATCGAACAACTGCGTGAAGCCAACGAACCAGTACCGGTCCCCTTGGAGTTGCCTGACGAAGATCAAATCGTGGAAATCGAAGAACAATTGTTCATCGACATCCCATTCGTCTTCAGAGAATTTTTGCTGACCGTCAGCGACGTGGTCTACGGCAGCCTGGAGCCGGTCACCGTGACCGACCCGCAATCCCACACTTACCTGCCGGACGTTGCCGCCAACGCCTGGGACGCCGGTGTCGACCGCAGCATGATCCCGATCTGCCAGGACGGTGACGATTACTACCTGGTCGAAGAAGACGGCACCGTGGTGTTGTGGCAAGCCGAAGAAGAACTGATTGCCGAAGAAACCTGGGAATCGGTATGGCACTGGGCGCGCGACGTCTGGCTGGAAAGCTGAGCAAACCGCCGCAGCCCTTTGTAGCAACCGCCAAAGGTGACAACCGCCGAACGTAGCAGCTGCCGAAGGCTGCGTCCGGCTGCAAAGCAGCCGCAAACCTCACGCCGGTCATCTGCCTGACACACCGGGCGTCTGATCCGGCGACTGCTGCGCAGCCGAACGCAGGCTGCGCCAGCTGCTACAAAGTCCTGCCAATACCAGATCCATGTAGCAGCTGCCGAAGGCTGCGTCCGGCTGCGAAGCAGCCGCAAACCC